>CAZQAI010000085.1:0-6781 GCA_964591305.1 uncultured Clostridium sp. | reverse complement strand
CTCAGCCAATCGGATGTGTCCGGTAGCCCGCTGGGTATCGGCAAAATACCCCACTACATGTCGAACCAGGGTTTTGGGTACCGAGGCGTTGACGGCGTACATAGACATGTGGTCACCATTGTAGGTAGCCCAGCCAAGCGCCAGCTCAGAGAGATCTCCGGTCCCGATCACCAGGCCGCCCTCGGCGTTGGCAATATCCATCAGCACCTGGGTGCGTTCCCGGGCTTGGGCATTCTCGTACACCACATTATGATTATCCGGATCATGTCCAATGTCCTTAAAATGAGCATTCACAGCTTGAAAAATGTCCACCGTGCGGAAATCAACTCCCAGCTCCCGGCATACTGCGGCCGCATTGCTCTTTGTGCGTACCGTGGTACCGAAGCATGGCATGGTCACGGCGACGATGTCTGTCCTGGGTCGCTGCAGGATATCTACAGCACGCACCATGACCAAGAGAGCCAGACAGGAGTCCAGACCGCCCGAGATGCCTACTACAATCTTTTTTGCGTGCGCCGCTTCCATCCGTCGGCGCAAGCCCTCCGCCTGCATGGTCAGAATGGCCTCACACCGGCGTGCCCGCTCGCCCTCATCCTCAGGCACAAAGGGCCGGGGGGCGATGTACCTTGTCAGGTCTGTATGGCAAAGGGTCAGGCCAAAATAGGCCTCTGAATAACTGCCATCCGTGCTGTCCCGGCTGTCGCAAGGTCTTGTCATACGGCGGCGATCATAGGCCAGCCGTTTCACATCCACCTCGGTAACCAGCAGGGTCTCTCCTCCTGTCAGGCGGCTGTCGAAGGGCGTGTGTTCGGCCAATACTGTGCCATTTTCGGCGATCAGAGCATGCCCGGAAAAAACCAGGTCGGTGGTGGACTCTCCTCGAAAGCAGTTGGCATACAGGTATGCGGCGGTCAGTTTGGCTGACTGTACGCACACCAGCTGGCGGCGGTAGTTGTCCTTTCCAATGGTCTCATTCGAGGCCGACAGATTGCATATGACGGTGGCCCCGGCAGCCGCAGCGGCGCAGGAGGGCGGTACCGCCACCCAAAGATCCTCGCATATCTCCACGGCGATACAGAGGTCAGGCACTGTATTGCAGACAAAGAGCTGTTTGGTACCCAGCGTAACGAACTGTCCGTCCAGTTCGTATGTCATATTCTCCCGGGGCGCCGGGGTGAACTGGCGTGCCTCGTAGAATTCGCCGTAGTTGGGCATGTAGCTTTTGGGAACAAGTCCCAGCAGACTTCCCCCTGCACAGACAGCGGCACAATTGTAGAGGTGACCGACATGCGCCACAGGCAGGCCCACCACCGACACCATGTCAAGTTCGGCCGTAGCAGCCAGATACATCCTGAGAGCCTCCAGTGCCCCCTGAAGCAGACGGTCATGACCGAAAAGGTCTCCGCAGGTATAGCCCGTCAGACACAGCTCGGGGAAAGCCAGGAGCTTGACGCCTCTGGCTGCCGCTTCCCTGGCTGCCTCACAGCAGGCGGTCATATTATGGGTGCAGTCACCTACCCGAATCTCAGGTGTTGCAGTAGCGACTTTGATGAATCCGTGTTTCATATGGTTACGTTCCTCTTCTTCCAATGAACATAAGGATATTATAACAGATAATCTCCTCCTTAGCAAGTAGTCGGCCACTTTTTTTGAAAAAAATCGGATGAGATTCCTGCCTCCGTTCCATACTATGGGTAAAGCATCCGGGAGCATCCCGGGGAAAGGTATGAATGTTATGACAAAACCGCAAATTATGAAATGCTGTGGCCGGGAGATATTGGACTCCAGAGGCAATCCTACCGTGGAGGCCACCGTTGTGCTAACCGACGGCACTGTGGGTGTGGCCAGCGTCCCATCCGGCGCCTCTACCGGTCGGCACGAAGCCCACGAACTGCGGGACGGAGACAACAACCGCTACAGGGGAAAAGGGGTCCGGGAAGCGGTAGCTCATGTGTGTGACATCATATCCCCTGCCCTGTCAGGCATGTATGCCTGTGAGCAGATCGATGTGGACCGCGCCCTCTGTTCCATAGACAATACCCAGGACAAATCCAAGCTGGGAGCAAATGCCATTCTGGCGGTCTCACTGGCGGTAGCCCGTGCGGCAGCCAACTGGTATCGGCTCCCGCTGTATCGCTATCTGGGCGGTGCTATGGCACACAAACTGCCTACGCCTATGATGAATGTGCTCAACGGAGGGGCTCATGCTTCCAACAATATGGAAGTTCAGGAATTCATGATCGTCCCGGTGGGAGCTCCTTCCTTCTGCGAAGCCCTACGCTGGGGAAGTGAAATATACCACACGCTGGGTCTTTTACTGCGTCGTGACGGACACATCACGGCAGTAGGCGATGAAGGCGGATTTGCACCTGATTTGGATTCGGACGAGGCGGCGGTGGAATATCTCATACGGGCCATCCGGGAGGCGGGTCATACCACCGACGAGGTTATGATCTCTCTGGATGCGGCGGCCTCCGAATGGGTACCCAGCGGCGGGCAGGACAGGTATGTGTTTCCCAAAAGCGGACAGGCTACCAATGCTCCTTCCCTCATCGACCGCTGGGCTGATTGGACCGAAAAATACCCCATCCTGTCCATTGAGGACGGGCTGGGGGAAGATGATTTCCGTGGCTGGGCTGATATGACCCGGCGTCTGGGAAACCGGATCAAGCTGGTGGGGGATGACCTGTTCGTAACCAACACCTCCCGCCTGCGTGAGGGGATACAGGCAGGAGCCGGCAACGCCATTCTGATCAAACCCAACCAGATCGGCACATTGAGCGAAACCCTGTCTGTCATCGATACGGCACGCTCGGCCGGCTTCTCCTATATCATCTCTCATCGTTCAGGCGAAACCGAGGACACCACCATTTCCGATCTGGCCGTGGCTACGGGTGCTCCCTTTATCAAATCAGGTGCCCCCTGCCGTACCGACCGAGTAGCCAAATACAACCGGCTCCTGCGTATTGAAGCATCGTTGGGAAAATGCGAATAATCCGTAAGTGATTTTGTCATATATGTATGCAGAGGCTCTGCCCCTGCACGCTGCCTGAAACCCCTTTGAAAAAAGGGTTTCAGGCTTTTCGATAACTTTTGAGGCATTTTCATCAGGAATCTCACATGATCCCCGCACGGTACTTTTCTGCCTGCATGTTGAACATTTCGGCATACCTGCCGCAAAGTGTCATCAACTGCTCATGACTGCCCTCCTCACAGAGGCGGCCGTCGGCAAAAAGCAGAATGCGGTCGGCAAAGCGGGTGGTAGACAGCCGGTGGGAAATGAAGATGACGGTTCGATCCCGGCTGTCAGCAGCATTCAGAATCGAATGGTTGAGCTCATATTCAGCCAGCGGGTCCAATGCGGAGGACGGTTCATCCATGATGATCAGGTCGTAGGGCCGGGCAAATACCCGGGCTATGGCCACCTTCTGGGCCTCACCGCCGGACAGGTTGACACCCGTCTCATCTATTTCCCGGGTCAAAGGTGTGTCCAGTCCCTTTTCAAGAGCAGACAGCCTTTCCGTGAAGGAGGCGGCATCCAACGCCGCACGCACCTGCGCTTCACTTTCAGCACCGCCGTCATACCGACCTCCCATGACATTCTCCGCCACAGTGGCGGCAAACAGGCGGTAATCCTGGAAGACTGCCCCGATACGGGCCCGGTAGGCTTCCAGATCAAAGGTGCGGATGTCCGTACCGTTGTAGAGAATCCGCCCCTCCGTGGGGTCATACAGACGCATCATCAGCTTGATCAAGGTGGTCTTGCCTGCCCCATTGTAGCCCACAATGGCTGTTTTCTCTCCCCGGCGCAGGGTCAGGTTAATTCGATGCAAAACCTCGCCGCCCTGCTCCTGTTTGTCCTCGTCCCCGGCCTTTTTCTCGCCTTTCTTTATCTCATAGGCCACCACCGCCTCCTGCAGGGCGGTTTCTTTTTGGGTTTTGACCGATGCGTAAGAAAAACTGACATTCTCAAAAGTCAACGACTCAAAGGGCGGTACCGGCTCCTTGCCGGAAACCAACCGGTTTTGGTGATCCAGAAATGCGAAATACTTTTCCAGATACAGAGCGTGCCCGGGCAGCTCAGCCAGGGCGTCACTCAGGGCCTGCATGGTATTTTGCAGAATCCACAGAGCTGACACCGCCGCCGCAAAGCCTCCCAGCAGTACCAGGCCCGCTGCCAGATCTCCGATCATGATCAAGATGGTACCGTAATATGTACCCTGCTTGGAAAAATTAAACAAAACCCCATACAGGAGCGTGATCTTAGCGCCAACCCTGCGGTTGGCCTTCTCCATCTCCCTGGCATTGGCCTCCTGATCCCTGACCATCATGTCGGCAACCTGACCGGAGCGCATTTCCTTGGCATAGTCCGGAAGATTGAACACGCGGTCGATGTAATCCCACCGTCGTCTGCAGGGATTCTGCTCGGTATTGAACTTGATCCAGATGCGGTTTCCGATCATGTTCACCACAAAGGCAGCGATGAGATTCCCCGCCAGCATGATGATGCTGATCCAGACATTCACCGTGAAAAGCAGACCGACGATAGCCATAGAGGACAGAAAATGATTGACCACGTTCCATATGGCATCCACCACCTGAAGGGCCCGGGTGTCCGACTCCCGCATAGCCCAGATGAATTGGTTGTAGAAATCCGGATCGTCATAACAGGCAATATCCATGCTTTGGGCCTTGCTGTACAGCTCACAATGCATTTTGAAACGCAGCTTGCGCTCCAGAATGGGCTTGAGCACCAACCGGTACAGATGATCCGGGATAAAGATCAGCAGGTAAAAAGCAGCCAGGGACAGGATGTACACCGCTACCCCCCAGAAATCTCCCCCGGTATCCAGGGCGTTGAACATGGCACTGCGGAAATACACTGCGATGGAATTGATGAAGGCCCAGACCAGGGCGTTTATAGCCAGGAAAATGACATAGGAAGGCTGAAGACGCCAGATTTTTCTTAGGATCCGTACATCACTCCGGAGGACAGACGGTCTTCGAAAGGAAGTATTCTGTTTCATATCTGTGTTCATCCCCTTCCGATCATTCCGCAGTCTGTACAGCTCCTGCTGTACCTGCATTTCCTTCAGTTCGCACAACTTTCGCTGTTTCCGCACTCTCTGCTGTTTCCGCGTTCTCATCCACATAGCTTTCCGCCTGCCGCCGGAACATATCGGCGTACCGTCCGTTCCTTGCCATCAGCTCGACGTGACTGCCGCTCTCAATCACCCGTCCCCCGTCAAAGAGGTATACCCGGTCGGCCAGCACCGCCGAGGATAGCCGGTGTGAAATAAAAATCACCGCCCGGTCTGCGCAGGCCTGCATCATGTTCTCAAACAGGGTGTACTCTGCCACCGGATCCAAGGCAGAAGTGGGCTCGTCCAGAATGACAAAGGGCGCTTGACTGACAAAGACCCGGGACATGGCCACCTTCTGCGCTTCTCCGCCGGACAGCACCTCCCCGTGGTCATCGAACTCCTTGGTCAGCACGGTGTCCATGCCGTAGGGCATTTTTTCCACACGCTCCAGTGCACCGCTCTGCCGCAGGGCTTCGGTGACAGCGGCTTTGTCCGCCTTTTTGGCCTTCTCCTCCACGGACATGGGACGGCGCAGGATATTTTCCGCCACCGACACACCGAGGAGCCGGAAATCCTGAAAGACAGGTACAAAATTCTCCCGCCAGGAGCTGAGGCTGAAGTCGTCCATAACGTGGCCGTCCAGCGTGATCGTACCGCCGGAGGGCTGGTACATATGCAGGAGCAGCTTGACGAACGTGGTTTTGCCTGAACCGTTCTGCCCAACAAGCGCAATCTTCTCCCCAGGTGACACCGTCAGGCTGACATCAGACAGCGCATCCTGCTCAGCTCCCGTGTAGCGGTAGGACAGATGGTTGACCTCGATCCGCCCTGCTCCTGCCACAAGGCCATCGACATTCTCCCGGATACTGGGCTTGTAATCCAGGAAGCTACGCAGGTTATCAATATACAGAGCATGCTCATGAAAGGAGGCCACATTGCTGACAAAACCGCTCAGGTACATGGACACCGAGCCGATAGAGTTCAGCACAACCATACAGTCGCCTGCCGTGATGGTGCCGCGAACCATCGTGGCATACACAGTATAGAATGTGGCGCCCAGTACGGTGGCCACCTCATGAGACATTTTCATAATGTAATCCAGAACCGACAGCCGCCCGCCATACTTCCGTTTGATCCGGATAAAGTCCGACAGTGTGCCCCGATAATCATCCAGCAGCTTGTCCGTCATATCGGTCAGACGCATTTCCTTGGTGTAGTCGGTGAGGTAAAAGCACCTTTGGATATAGCTGGTGTGCCAATCGACCCGTTTCATATCGTTGCTCTCGGCCACAGCAACCTTGTTTCGCTTGGTACGGAGAAAGCCCACTACAAAGGGGATCAGACCGAAGATAATCAGCACCGGGTCGATGGTCCAGAGCAAGGCCACATTGGCCGTCAGGGAGAAGATCTGTGTAAACAGCTTTTCAAGGCTCCACATGACCTGAAAGGCACGGTTATTGACCTCGCTCATGGCCTTGACATACTTCTCATAAAAAGCCGGGTCTTCATAGCAGGATAGCTCCACTGCCCGCATCTTGGCATACAGCAACTTGCGTATTTTCAGTGTCAGCCTGATCTGCATAGGGTAAGCGACGCAATTCCAGAACCAACTCGTCACGAAATTCATGAAAAGATGAAGGACGAAGAGGACTGCTACGAACAGGTACAGCTGTCCGGTATCCCCGCTTTCCTTTACA
>CAZQAI010000084.1:0-6969 GCA_964591305.1 uncultured Clostridium sp. | reverse complement strand
ACCGGCGTTCATGGCACCCAACATAACCTAAACGCAGTCGCGGGGCTCCTCGCCCCACTCTACAGTGGAAAAGGGAGCGTACTATAGAGGGTGGCTGAACTGCAACAATAAAGTAAGAATATTTAAAATAATATTCAGAAAACTATTTACAGTCAAATGACTTTGTGCTATAATGTAAGCACAGCCCACTGAGGCTGCCGTCAGGCAAAGAATTTTATGAAAAGAGGTACATAGTATGCTTTGGATTGCACTGACCGTCATCACCGCTCTGATACTTTGGTCTCTGATGGGTATCACCAGGATCGGAAAGGCCACTATGTGGAAAAGGAACAAGAAACAGTGGCTGGCCTGCCTGTCCCTGATCTTCCTGTTATGCGGTTGCATCGTTTCGGTGCCCACCGGACACACCGGGATTTTGACCACCTTCGGCCGGGTGGAAAACTATACACTGGAAGCCGGACTTCACTTCAAGTGGCCGGTACAGAAGGTGATCACCATTGACAACAGGACACAGAAGTCGGTTGTCGATCTGTCCGCCTTCTCCAGTGACATCCAGGAGGTATCGGTCAGCTATTCTATCAACTACCAGATCGACAAGGCCAACGCCCAGACCATCTACAAATCCATTGGCTCCGACTATTATAATGTGGTCATGGCGCCTCGGATCCAGGTGGCAGTCAAGAGTGTGATCGCCAAGTACACGGCGGAAAGTCTGGTGGAAAAACGAGACACCCTGTCGGTGGAGATCACTGACATCCTGCGTCAGGAGCTCAGTCCCTACAATATTGAGATCGTCAATACCGCTATTGAAAATCTTGATTTCTCCGACGCATTCACCGCCGCTGTCGAGGCCAAGCAGGTGGCTCAGCAAAACAAGCTCAAGGCTGAGATCGAGCAGAACCAGAAGAATATGGAGCAGGAGGCCGCCGCCGAGCGGCAGAAGGTAGCCGCCCAGGCGGATGCCGAGGTGGCCAAGATTGCCGCTGAAGCCGACCGTCAGGTGCTCCAGATTCAGGCTGACGCTGCCGAGTATGCCGGCAAGAAGGATGCCGCTGTCAACGAGGCTCTTGCCAACTCCCTGACTGATATTCTGATCCGTTATTATAACATCAAGCAGTGGGACGGCCGGCTCCCCGCTTACTATGTCACCGGTTCCGACACCGTGCTTCCTATCCTGGGTGCGTTGGAAACAACCGACGCCGCTGAAACGGAGACGGCAGAAACGACCGGTCCGGATGCCCAATAAAATGGGGAAGGAAACACCGCATGTGCGGCGTATCCTTCATGGCTTGCACTTTTCGCTCGGGGCGGACATACTGATACACAGCTGCGCCGCCTGCGTATCGGCTCTCCTTTACATCCCGGAGGGGAAAAAAACACCCTCCGGGATATTCATAGAAGATGTCATGCATAGAATGGTACCATGTCCATGTCAATGTTTATGACAATATTTATGACAATGGAGTCGAGACTCCATACATGTCGCATTGATGCAAGAACTTAATAAGGAACGGTACCTATCATGAAACCTGTTATTCCGATCCGTCAGGCCCTGTATATGCGCCTGTCCACCCTAGCTGCTCTGCTCCTTTTGATGACAAGCTGTGTGTCTGCTTGCGCTCCCTCTGCTCCCCCACCCGACTGCAGGACAGTCCTGCAGAGCATGCTGGCCGTTGCGGAGGATGCGCCTGCCGGGCAGGTGTACAGCCGGGATGCAGACCCTGCCGGACGTGGCTATTTGAGCGGCACACTGTTCGCCGCCCTGTATGGCCCCGCCGGGCGTGGATGGCTGGGGGAGGATGAAACCGTGGGTCTGCCTGATACAGCTCCGTCTGCCCAGGACAGCCTCCCCAGTGTGGAGACTGCTGCCGGAGAGACCGGTGCCTCTGCCCAGGCCCTGATCCGGGACGGGGCCGTGTACCTGTCTACCGTGCGTCATCCCTTTGAGGTGGCGGTTTTTCGCTGTGCCGATCTGGACAGCGCTCTCTCTGTGGCCGCTCTGTGTCAAGCTCGTCTAGAGCTTTTACGTACTGCTTGGAGGGATTCGGAATATACGGACTTTGTGAAGCGGGCAGAGGTGACGGTCAGCGGGTGCTATGTCCTGGTGGCTGTTACGAATGACCCCGATCCCCTCCTGGAGGCGGGGCAGATGCATATCCGTTCTTCACACATATAGAACAGCCATGAATGACACCCAAGGCAGTAGCTGTGAATTGTGCAATGGTGTCTTTGACAGAATCAGTCTGAACCGGCCTCTAAAATCGGGTATGTACAGGCACTCAGCAAGGCCTCACGCATGGCCTGAAGATATGCTTCCTCAGGTAGCAAAGCATGTAGGGTAAGGAGGTCGGCCATACTGAGAAGGCCATCCCGGTTGATGTCGCCGGGCAGAAGGGCCGAGATGTCTTCGGAGGCATCTGCCGGAGGCCATGCTACCGGCCGGGGCAGGGCACCCTCCACCGAAAACCATCCGCCCGGCAGAGCAAGCAGTGCTTGGTGACAGGCAGACAGACAAGCCAGTCCGTCGGAACCCAGATAATGGGTGTCGACACAGACATGCTGCCCTGAGCAGGTGTAATCATGATAGCCTAATGACTGGAGCGTCTTGTCGTCCAGGAGCAGTCGGCTGTGATTTACCACATCGCTTCCTTCTTGGACTGGAACGGGATCATCGCGCGTCACATCCACATGGTACCAGGTGCCGTCTACCCGCACATGGTTCCATGCGTGATCCATAGGCGTGCTGGTTACCATGTCCACCGACAGGCCGGCCGCCTGTCCCAGCGCCATAAAGGCCAGCGCATAAGCCTGACAGACTCCCACGCTATCTCGGAAGAGGCGGTAGGCATCGAATCGGGTACCGGAGGTGTCATATGCATACCGATCGGCCAGCCAGTCATGAAGAAACAGCACGGTGTCAGCTTCGCTCCAGACCCTGTTGTCGCCCTGCCTGTCTGCTCCCGGTGTATCCTGCCACGGGTCGGGTTCCGATACCGTGAGCATCACGGGTATGTCGCCCTTGTCCGATGGGCATATCGTGGACTGACACACCGCTTGACGGGCAGCGTCAAGCTCGGTGCAAAAGATGTCCAGAGTGGTCCGGTACACAAGACGGGCTTCATCCAGCTCCCGGCCGGTCAGAGTGTAGGTGGGCTTGACTGTCAGCACCAGGCCGACTCGGTTGTAGGAATACCCCATCCGGGTACCCACATGGAACAGCTCAGGATGGCTGTTCATGACCGATGTGAACAAGGCGGCCAGCTCGTCTGACGGAATCTCCCAGGCGGAGAGGTCAATCTCCTCGCTGCAGGCCGCCAATCCCTCGGCCAAAGCTTCAGCGGCGTTTTGCCTGAGGGTCAGGGTTGTTCCGGCTACGGCTCTGACAGTGGTTACCTCAGCTGTCCGGAAGGTATCCTGGAAAGTATTCTGATAGGTATTTTGAAAGGTATGCTGGAAAGCAGGTCCGGAGGCGGTCAGAAAGGCATACGTCATGACAGAAAGCAGGAGCACTGTGACCCGGATCAGAGTACGGGAATCCCTTTTTCTTGCCTTTTCTTTGCCGTTTTTTCTATATCCTTTTCTTTGAATCCACCGGGTGCGTCTCACGCCTTCTCCCGGATGAACCGGGCCATGTCGATATGTGGCGTGGCTGTCATCTCATTCAGGATAGCCGGCAGATATTCGGCAAGACCGGGGACAGATACCGTTTCCTGACCGTTGTGGCCGGTGACCCGATCGGCGGTGCACAACGAATTGAGCAGAGCCTCCTCGGTGGCCTCGGCGGCGGCCCGGAAGACGGTGTCCAGATGAAGGTCATTCAGGGCCTTCATGTCCCGAAAAACGCCCATGTCCCGCATGAGTCGATTGGCTGTGGTGAAACCCAGCACTACATCGCCGCTACCGTGGCCTATGTACGACCCCACCCGGACAAGTCCGACCTCCGTCCGGCGGAGGACACGGCGAAGCTGCAGGTAGGTCAGCGGCAGATCAGTGGCCAGCACGATCATGCAGGAGCCTTGGTCGCAGGGTGTAGGCGGCGAGTCCGGAATGTGCTGTACCAGACGACCGGCCGCAAACCCATTGATACAAAGATCCTGCTTCCGTCCGAAATTGGACTGAACCAGCACACCCACTGTGTACCGGTTCCCATCCAGCTCCAGTGTGCGGGAGGCTGATCCGATACCTCCCTTGAAGCCCAGGCAGAAGGTACCCTTGCCGGCTCCCACATCCCCTTCATCAAAATCGACACAGGCGGTCTCCAGAGCGGCCTGGAGATGTTCACGCCCCAGAGGGCGGTCGGCACTTCGGTTGAGCGTGGCATCATTGGTTTCTCCAACCACCGGATTGACTGAACGGCAGTCGATTCCCTCCGCTTGGCAGATCTCCAGTGTGTATGCGGTCAGGGCATCGGCCATGCGACCCACATTCAGGGTGCTGGTCAGGACAATAGGGGTCTCCAGACACCCCAATTCGTCCAGCTGGACTGTGCCTTGGGTTTTCCCAAAGCCGTTGATGACATGGGCGGCGGCAGTCACCTTATCGGCAAACAGATTGCCGGGTGCCGGAATTATGACGGTCACGCCGGTTTTGTGATACATGTCATCCAGAGTGGCATGCCCTACGGTCACATCCGGCACATCGGTGATCTTATTGTACGGGCCTGGCGGCAACTCCCCGATGGATACGCCCCAGTCACGGATACGTTTTCGGTTCATAGCAGTTCTCCTTCTGATTGCTTATATGTGGGCGATTGTAAAATGCGTTTTTGGGGACTTCTTTCATGATCCTTTCAAGTACAGTTTTTACTCATCTGTCGCTCATGTGGAGCTCCTGCCCCACAATGTATGTAAGGCAACACCGCATGCGGCCGCATCATTCGCGGCCGCACGATTGTGCGGTGGTGCCTGAAATTATGGACTATTCAATTGGCGATTTCGGCTCTGTCCGGTGCTGTCATCATTATATTCAGTCGTGTATGTCGTGAGAACTGCCATGCCTACTCGCCCAACCGCCGCACAGGCTTATGCGTCCTGACAGAGTGAACCATGCCGATCAGCATGTAGGTGGCCAGTACCGACGAGCCACCGCAGGAAACAAAAGGCAAGGTCAGTCCCACCACCGGCAGGACGGCCAGACACATACCCACATTCTCCACAGTTTGGGCGATCAGCACAGCAGCCACCCCCACGCAGATGTAAAAACCGGCATCGTGGCTGGCTTGCCGTCCGATCCACAGGATACGCAGCACCATAGCTACCATGGTCAGAATGACCGCCAGACCGCCCACAAAGCCGAATTTTTCACAGATCGTGGCCAGAATGAAGTCGGTGTGGGAGGCGGCCAAAACCTCATAACTGCCGCCGGAACGCAATCCGACACCGAAAAGGCCGCCGTTCTCAATGCATTGCCGACTGAGCAACGCCTGCCAGCCTTTGTCCAGCGGGTCGAGTTCGGGCTGGAAGCCCACCAAAATGCGATCCTTTTGATAGTTATCCAGATGGTTCCACAGAAAGGGAAAGGCTGCCAGTACTGCCAGGATGCCTCCGCCGAAGTAACCGACGTGCAGACCTGCGCAGAACAAGAGCATCAGGATCAGCGCTATGTATACCAGCGCTACGCCCAAGTCGCCGGACAGCAGGATAAGACCCACGATCAGCGTGGCATGGACGGCCAGACCGAGGAGCGTTTTGGGGGAGTTGATGTGGGTATGCACCTCCGACAGGTGCTTGGAGAAGGTGCATATAAAAGTGATCTTGACAAACTCGGAGGGTTGAATGGCTATGTTGATCAGAGGAATGTTCAGCCAGCTGCGATTGGAGGTTTCGATGCCCTCTCCACTGGAGCCCACCAGCATTGTCAGGGCCAGGATGCTCACAGAAAAGATCAGCATAGGCAGCCACAGCCTGTCCAGAATGACGCGGTAGTCTATGTTGGCTACTACAAAGGTCATGATCACACCCAATATGGTCATAGCCATCTGCATCTTGAATTTACGCATGCCGAAATTGTCCACAGCTCCCCATATGGTCAGCAGACTGATTCCGGTCAGAATCAGGGAGCAGAGCAGGAGTATGAGGTCAACCCGGCGGACAAAATCGCCGATGTACCGTTTCGCTGTGATGGTAAACCGACTCATGACGGAACGCCTCCTTTTCTGCCCCCCCGCGGCCTGTTTTATGCGTGAATGTGATATCCGTTGGCGATTCTGTTGCTCCTGCCGATCGGCATTTACATCAGAATATTTGCATTGTCGGAAACATGTGTCGCACGTACGGTGTTGCCCTAAAGTAAAGGGACTCCCTGTACGAAGTCCCTCAGCCGGGGAGTCCCCCGAAAATATCTTACGCGATACCGCATGTGTGCGGCCTCTGATGTCATGCGGTGTCTTAGATATGCGATGGTGCCTTAGTATTGCCGTCCCCAGACGACCATGTGCTTGGCAGGCCTGCCGCAGCAGACACAGACATCCGAGAGGTGTTCCTCGTTAAAGGGGATGCACCTGGACTTGACACCTCCGGTCGCATCCTTGAGTTTATCCTCACAAGCTGTGTCTCCGCACCACATGGCCTTGATAAACCCGGGATGGTTGGCGGCCATGTCAAGAAATTCATCGTAGGTGCGAGCCTCAAAGGTCTTTTCCTGCAGGTTCTTTTCAGCCCGAGCGTACAGCTCGTCATGTACCTGACGGAGCATGGCCTCTACCTCGGCGGCTATGTTGTCCAGGGAGACCACCTTCTTCTCGCGGGTGACGCGGCTGACCAGCACGCAGGAGTTATTTGCTATGTCCCGGGGACCGATCTCCAACCGTACTGGAACGCCCTTCATCTCATACTGGCTGAACTTCCAGCCGGCTGAGTTGTCGGAATCATCCAGCTTGACCCGGAAGTGGGCAGCCAACTCATTCCGCAGGGCGTCAGCCCGCTCTAGTACGCCTTCCTTGTGCTGAGCGGCGGGGATGATGACCACTTG
>CAZQAI010000083.1:0-7169 GCA_964591305.1 uncultured Clostridium sp. | reverse complement strand
CTGTATGTCTCGGAAGTGAAATAGTCACTGCGTACAAAAACCATATGGCTCAGACTGCCGCTTCCTACCGTGGTGGCATCCGCCTCCACCCCGATGCTCATGGGGCTCTCGCAAAAGCCCACCACTGTCAGGGCGGAAGAGATCACATCACGGCAGAGGGTGTCATACCCGGCATTTTCGGGAGATATGGTCACGGTGTCGCCTATATGCAGGGAACCGTCACTGTATCGACCGGCCACCACCTGGATCACACATTCGTCCGCCGCCTCCGGCATCCGGCCCTCGGTCAGGGAAAAGCGGTTGAGCTCCCCGAACCCATCAGTCGAAAGCACCCCCAATACCCTAGCGGTACAGGTGGCACGATCCGCTCCCGCAAGCTCCAGCACAATATCGACCGCATGAGCGGCCTGCACCGTCTCCACACCGTTCACGTCCGCTACTGCTTCCACGTCCTCAGGCGTAAAGCCCAAGGGGGATCTGATGTCTATGTCGAACAGGCGGTTTTCATCCATGTAGTCATCCGCAGTCTCATACATGTCCGGCGAGGCTGCAAACAAGCCGGCCAAAAATCCCGCACCCAATGCGACGATAAAGAGAATGGACAAAAACCGATTCATACTCCCCCGTATACTGCGGAGGACATTCTTGCTTCTTGCTCTCATCTGTATGTATCGCTCCCGGACTTACCACTCGATCTGTTCCACAGGCACCGGGTCTGGATTGACCTGGGTCGATGTTACTTGACCACTCCGGATGTGGATAACCCGGTCAGCCATGGCGGTCAGAGCTGAGTTGTGGGTGATGATCAGCACGGTCTTGCCGGTTTTGCGGCAGGTATCCTGGAGCAGGGCCAGCACCGCCTTGCCGGTCACATAATCCAGCGCACCGGTGGGCTCATCGCACAGGATCATTTTTGGGTTTTTAGCCAACGCCCGGGCAATGGATACCCGCTGCTGCTCCCCGCCGGAGAGCTGGGCCGGAAAATTGTTCATACGCTCGCCCAGCCCTACCTGGCGCAGTACCTGGGCGGCATCAAGGCTCCCCCGGCATATCTCGGCAGCCAGCTCCACATTTTCCAGTGCCGTCAGATTCTGTACCAGATTGTAGAATTGAAAAACAAATCCGACATCCGTTCGCCGATAGTCTGTCAAGGCACGGCCGCTAAGTGAGCTGACCTCCCGGCCATCCAGGAGCACCCGCCCCTCGGTGGCCCGATCCATGCCGCCCAATATATTCAGAAGGGTGGTCTTTCCCGCCCCGCTGTGCCCCACGATGACGCAAAGCTCCCCCTTCTCCACAGTGAAGCTCAGGCCGTCCAGGGCGTGGATCTCCTCCGTCCCCCGGGTGTATATCTTGCTGACTCCTTCAAATTCTATATATGCCATATTCAGCCCTCCTTCATGCATCAGCGGTGCCAAAAGCGGCTGCCATCAACTGTCGATAGGTAAGCGGCATATGACTGGTGCCAATGAAATCCGTGACACCCTGTTCGCCGGAGCCCATGCCTGTAAACAGAGTCATGAGCGGGTACAGGTCGCTTTGCTTACTTATGGTAAGAAGGCGGAGGTCCACTTCCACATTGCCTCCTACCGACATGCTCACCAGCATTTTCGCCATGGACAGCATAACCTCATACACGGTCATACCGTTCTCAGAAAGCCCCGCTGAGGTCAGGGAGTGTCTGTCATTATAATAGGAAGAAATAGAGGGCGCTACAACGGCCAGAGACTCCATGTAGCTGTTGAGCATGGCGATAACTGTCTCGTCCCCCGGCAGTATGATATCCTGACCGGCCCGATAGTATCCCATCGAAGGCAGGGGCATCATGGTCACAGTATCGCATGGGTTGATGATGTTGAAAATATTGGAACAGTCTACCCCCACATCCTTACGGATGGTCGTCGGGGTGGCGAAGGTATAGACGAATGTATCGCCTATATCCCACTTGGCATTCAAAAGAACGCCCAGAAGATTGGCGCAGGCGGCGCCCCGGCTGTGTCCGGTCACCAGAATCAGGGGGTTTTGTATCCCTGCCAGGATTTCCTGCAGGCTTTCATACACATCCTGCGCTGCAAGGAGAAAGTTCTCTGCAAAGGCTGTATCGGGGTCCCGGGAGGGGGCAGGATCGACATTGGAATACCACTCCCCCGCTGTAGTACCGCGAATGGCAGTCAGCACAGCTGTGCGTTCCACTCCCCCATAAGTTACAGTCCCGGTACCCACGGTATAGGCACAGGTATGGGCGGGGTCATTGATGTCCTTATCATAATTCTTATGCAGGATGACAGTAAAACCGGCGGCCTTGAAAAGAGCCTCTGTCCCTTGGGCGGTCCCTCCGGAGGAGAGTACCAACAGCTGATCGGCCAGGGTCGCAGAGAAGGTCTGGCTGCTGTCCGGCAGGGTCACTGTATCTACCGGCTCCAATGTATAATCGGGAACCTCACCGGCAGGTTGAGACGGATCGGTCTCTGTACCGTCTGCCGTTTCCGGCTCGGAATGGGTCTCTGTTCCCGCTTCCGAGGCAGCATCTGTCTCCGACTCATCCGGTTGGTTTGCGATCGATGATTCATCGCCTCCGGATACTATTTCCGATACAGTGCCCGTCCCGGTTGCCGTCCCGCTTTCATCTTCCTTCTGCCCGCTGCAAGAGACCAGTGTGCCGCAAAGCAGACTGGACGCCAGCAAAAGGCAGATAAACCCGCCCAATCTGTTGGTTTTGTTCTTCATATTCATATTTATGGCCATTCCTTTCTGGTATTCCTATTTGAAAAAGGTGCTTGGATTTTTCAGACTGATCCGGTTTCTGTTCTCCGTTCTCTGAAAAAATCCCGGAGTACCTCGCGGCAGGCTGTTTCCCGGCAGCCAAACTCCACCTGCGTGGTTCCCGTCCGGGTGGGGTGGTTGTGGACAGTCCACACACTGCCCATAGCCCCGGCGGCCGGATCGCGTGTACCGCAGACCACCCGGGGGATGCGGGCCGCCACAATCGCGCCGGCACACATGGGACATGGCTCTAGCGTCACATACAGTGTGCATTTGTCCAACCGCCAGGTATGCAGAATGCGGCAGGCATCGGCAATGGCATTGAGTTCAGCATGACCTAAGACCGTGCCATCCCGCTCCTTTGTATTGCGTCCAACAGAAACCACCACTGGTTGGCTCTCTGCCTCCTTGTTATTTTCTTGCGGGCATGCAACCAGCACCGCCCCCACCGGCACATCCTGCTCCCGGGCAGCCTGGGCGGCTTGTTCGAGCGCCATGTCCATAAAGGCCATGTCAGTCTCGTCAAAGGCAGCTGTATACTGGTTGGGCATGTACATACCACCGCTTTCGTTTTGCATCACACGCAGTCCCTTCCTTCTCTTAAAGTGCGATCACACCATACACATACAAAGCCGTGATCAGAGTGCAGAGCAGATCCAGCACGACAAACACGATCATACCGGGAGCAAAAAACTGGCGAACGGCGGTTCCGGTATCCGGTTTCTCACAAATCAGAAGCAAAGGTGCAGTATGACCGTACAGACCTTGGTCATACAGGCTGTCACAATCCTTCTGATCTTTAACCTGTCGGTTCTTGCGGTATGTACGGTACCTGGCCAGCAGGATCAGAATGGAAACGATGCCTGCCAACATCACAGCAGCGTCAAGCAGGTTGAGAATGGGATACGCTTGTACGCCCCAGGCGCCCGCCAGCACCTGTTCCATGGCGGAAAACAAATTATTGAACATATGAAGAAAGATGCCGCACCATAGAGAGCCCGTGGCCTCATAGCAAAGGGCTAACACCACTCCAGCTGCGAAGGTGTAAAATGTCTGTCCGATGTTCTGGTGCATCAAGGAGAATAAGAGGGCACTGACCAGCACAGCCAGCGGTACACCATACCGCCGCAGGTTTCCGTACACCACGCCCCGGAACAGCAATTCCTCGCAAAAGGCAGGGGCCAACGCCACTGTTATATACAGGTATACGGCATATGGCCCGTCAACAGCCACCGTATCCCCCGGCAAATCATATCCGATCATCTGCATCATCCAGTCATTGACATAGGAAGCGGCCAGTATGACAGCCATGCCACCCATGATCATCAGCGGGAAGGTGCCCGGTAGCCGGATGCTAAGCCTGACAGGCTCCTGTGACTTTTTCCTTGACATCGGATAGAAAAGGACAGCAGGTACTATGAAGCAGGACATGTAAAAAAGAGTCTCGCACAAGGTATTGATGCAGTACATTCCTGCATAAGAGAAAAACGGACTGACAGCCTCCCCCAGTCCGTACCACAAGGGGGAAGTGAGTTGAAACATGCAGACCATGATGGTAAGACACCACCCGATCCTGTTCATATCACTTTTATATGAAGGCCTCTGACTGTATACCATCTGTTCATACATTCCTTCCCGGCCGTCCCCAACGCAGTTCCGCCTACCATATATTATAACAGATGGATTGCTGTTTGTCAACCTTCCGGTGATGTTTTCCCCAAGGCAAAAACAGTTAAGTGAATTCCCAAAGTAAATTCCACAGTGGAATTTACTTTGGAAATTCACTACCACCATTCGAATGCGAAATGATAAAAAACGCATTTATCCCTTGACTTTCCTGTTTAAATCATATATAATGATGGGGAAAACCCAACAGGGTGAATTACAGCTGTATGGCACAGGCCATACATACGGATCTAAGGAGGCATTTTTATGGATAAAAAAGTTGTCGTTGGCGTGATCGGATGCGGTTGCATTGCCAACGCTGCCCACATTCCAAGCTACATGAAAAACCCCGATGTGACCATCAAGTACTTTTGCGACATCATACCCGAACGTGCGCAGGATGCGGTGGAAAAATACGGATGCGGTATAGCTGTGACAGACTACCATGAGGTCATCCATGACCCCGAGGTAGAGGCTGTATCCGTCTGTACCCCCAACAAAATGCACCCTGTCATCGCCATGGACGCCCTCCGGGCCGGCAAGCATGTACTGTGCGAAAAGCCGGCGGCCCGCACATATGCCGAAGCATTGGACATGCAGCGGGTACAGCACGAAACCGGAAAGGTGCTCAATATCGGCGTGGTGAACCGTTTCAACACGGCGGTCAACAAGATTCATGATCTCATCGCCGCCGGGGAGCTGGGTGAAGTATATCATGTGTATGTTTCTTTCCGTGCCCGTCGATCCATTCCGGGACTGGGCGGTGCTTTTACCACCAAGGAAATCGCCGGCGGCGGCACGCTCATTGACTGGGGTGTACACTACCTGGATATTGTGATGTACTGCACCGGCGACCCCAAGCCTGTGACCGTGTCCGGACAGGCCTTCTGCAAGCTGGGCGTGGATATGGCGCATTACGTGTACGAAGGGATGTGGTCAGAGAACACCAAGAATCTGAACGGCACATACGATGTGGACGACAGCGTCACCGGATTTGTCCGTACACAGACTGCGCCCGGTGTATACGGACCCACCATCAGTCTCAACGGCGCCTGGGCTCAGAATATCGGCGTAAGCGAGACATACATTGACTTTCTGGGCGATAAGGCCGGTATCCGGCTGCAGTACGGTGGAAATTTCACCATATACGGCGTCAAGGATGGCAAACTGTGGCAGGACACCCCCGCCTTTGAGAGTGTGGATATGTTCCAGAATGAGATCGATTCCTTTGTCCGCTGTATCCGCACCGGTGAAACCCTGCCTTCCCACATCGATAAGGTCATTATCACGGCTCGGATGATGCAGGCTATCTATGATTCGTCAGATGCCAACGCCGAGGTCAGTCTGGACTGGTGACAGTCATGGTGTTCAAAACCAAGGAGATCAAAATCCTGACCCGTGTGCTGTCGGTGGTTCTGTGTGCGTTGTCCCTGTTGTTTTCCTGGTACTGCGCAGGAACATTGATTCAGACCATACGCCTGCTCAACGCCAATATCATGCTGATTGACGGAGCATATACCCTAGTAGAAGGATCATCGTCCCTGAAAACCTCATTTCCATGCCTTTTTCCCTTACTGCTTTACATAGCAGCCGGCCTTATATCAGCAGTGGCGGCGGTATTCAGCTTTTTGCGATCCGCGTCTCATGTCCGCCTTTTACGGATCCTATATGGGATAGAAACCATCTGTCTGGCCTGCGGTATGATTTACCTGCTGATCATGCAACCCTTGATGGAAACACACCTTTTGCTTGAATTTATGACATGGCGATACTTTTCTCCCTTTGGTCTTTTCGGTGAGGATGGAATCGATCTGTCAGGGCTGATAGGCGATTTTTATACCTATATAAAATACCTGCTGTGGGGGATTTTGGCAGCCCTGTCTGCTGTTCTGTCTTTCATTTGGAGTTCGGTACGCATCAGCAGACACAGTCACAGTTCGGCCGGTATTCAGGCAAGATAATACGTAGCCATACGGCCGGTCTTGTTCATGAACCGGCCGTCAAAGCGGGAGGGGCCGCTGCATTGCGCAACAGCCCTCATCATTTTGGATAAGCCCCTCGCCCAGCCACGATGTTCATGTACCAATCGGATTTGCCGGGATGGCTCACACCAGTGAGTCATCCCGTTTTCTGCCTTACTGCCTGTCGTCAAAATCCGGCGTATAGCTGCTCACTGCAGAGGTCCGGCCCTGCCGGTATCCCACTATGCCCAGTCTATCCCCATGCGCCAGGACAGACTGATACTCAAAATCAGTCAGGCGCCGATGCAGATTGCGGTACGGACAGTCAGCTGCAACTTCCGGTGTATATTGACTCATAATGGACACCCGGATGTCGGAAAGCGGAAGGGTGGCGGCCAGACGGTCCAGCACCGCCATGGAATCCCTCCGGCACCCCGGCAACACTAGGTGACGCACCAAAAGGCCGCGTTGCATCATACCATCCTCCCCGATTTGGACAGCACCCACCTGTCTGAACATGGTTTTGACTGCTTCGGTCGCCACCCGGCCATAATCAGCGGCTCCGGAATAGGCGGCTGCCAGTTCAGCCGAGATATATTTGAAATCCGGCAGGTAAATATCCACCAGACCATCCAGCATGGACAAGGCCTCGGTCGACTCATATCCCCCGCTGTTCCATACCACCGGTATACGCAGACGAGGTTTTACGTTTTCCAGCCACCGGGCCAGCTGGGCAGTGTAGTGGGTCGGCGTAACCAAATTGACATTGTGGACCCCCTG
>CAZQAI010000082.1:0-7249 GCA_964591305.1 uncultured Clostridium sp. | reverse complement strand
ATATGAAGCAGGGTGCGTCGTCCCCCCATCCAGCCGGCAGGTAGGGTCACAGTCTTGCGATACCAGACGCAGTCACAAAAATCCTTATCGCCTATGCCGGACAGTTCACTCTCCCGGCAGAACGGAACCGTGATGGTTTCGGCAAAGGGTGCGTCATGGGCGAAGCCCCTTTCCTCCCCGCTTTCCCCCCGGTCAGTCCGGTACTCCCAGGGGCCGTTGAGGTTGAGCCAAGCGGCGCGGACGAATTGGGGACGAGGGTATTCGGGGCGAGGTACAGTCTGTGTTTTCATACTCGTTGCCATTCCTTCCTTATTTATATTTATGTTCATGCCTTTTCTGCAAACGCGAAAGTTTTGGGGCAGTTCCGGCTTTGCCGGATGATCAAAGATATTGTGTATGTCCGCATTATATCACAGAGAGAGGGCAAAGTCAACAGAAAAATATGGCAATTCTCAAAAAATATTGCAACAGTGAATTCCCAAAGTAAATTCCACAGTGGAATTTAAAGTGGAATTTACTTTGGGAATTCACTAAAATAATAATTGCCTGATAATTTTGTCAAAAACTCTTGCATTTATTCCGGCAATATGCTATACTACTATGTTGAAATATTTTACATACTATATACACAGCAAGGAAAGGAACAGGATACATGCAAACCAACACCTTTGTTCTGGATCCCCGCTACCCCGACTGCACCATGACCTCCTACATCCATGAGCCCTACGACGAACTGGCCATATCCGCCCGGCGGGCCATCATCGTCTGCCCAGGTGGCGGTTACCAGTTTCTGTCCGAACGGGAGGGTGAACCGGTGGCATTGCAATATTTTGCTGCCGGGCTGAATGTCTTCATTCTGCGCTACTCTATCCGGGAAAAGGCCGCTGGGGACGCCCCGCTGATCGAATCTGCCCTGGCTGTCCGATATGTCCGCTCACACGCAGAGGCGTACCACGTAGACCCCGCCTATGTCTTCATCACCGGGTTTTCAGCCGGCGGCCATTTAGCAGCCTGCTGCGGCACCCTGTGGAAAGACGAGGCCGTTCTCAAGGCCTTGGGTGTAGCTGCGGACAGCGTCTCCGCTTCTCTTCATAAACCTACAGCCACCGTGCTGTGCTACCCCGTCATCACCGGGGGACCGTATACGCACCGAGGCTCCATTGACTCGGTCAGCGGCTGTCTCAGCGAGGGCACGGAGCAGGCCAGAAGATGGTCGCTGGAGCTCCACGTGGATCAGGACACCTCACCCGCTTTCCTGTGGCACACCTTCGACGACGGAGCTGTCCCCATTCAGAATACCCTGCTGTATGCCCAGGCGTTGGCCGCCGCCGGGGTACCCTTTGAGTACCATGTATACCCCAGTGGCGTACACGGCCTGTCCCTGTGCAATCGGGAAACCTGGGCAGGTCTGGACTACATGCTCAATCCTACCGCTGCGTCCTGGTTACAGCAAGCCATCCGGTATGTAACAGAATTTCAGGCGTAAGCGGAAAGCTGGCTTACCCAAAAGCACTCGCCGCTCTGTGCGCACAGAAAGGATGCTTTTATGAGGAAAAAGCTTCACCTGATCAGCAATGCTCACCTTGACCCCGTATGGCAATGGGAGTGGGAGGAGGGTTGCGCCGCCGCCATCTCCACCTTTCGCTGTGCGGCCCGGTTCTGCCGGGAGTTTGATTCCTACATATTCTGCCACAATGAGTCCCTGCTTTACCGCTGGGTAGAGGAGTATGACCCCGACCTGTTCCGGGAAATCCGGGACCTTGTGCGTGAGGGCCGTTGGCACATCATGGGCGGGTGGCATGTTCAACCCGACTGTAATATGCCCTCAGGTGAGGCCCTCGCCCGGCAGATCACAGAGGGCCGCCGGTACTTCAAGGAAAAGTTCGGCATTGAGCCCACCACCGCCATTAATTTCGACCCGTTCGGGCATTCCCGTGGACTCGTACAGCTGCTGGCCAAATCCGGATATGACAGCTACCTGTTCTGCCGCCCCGATCCAGCCAGCTGTCCTCTGCCCGCCGAGACCTTTCGTTGGGTAGGGTATGACGGTTCTGAGGTCATAGCCCAGCGATCCGCCGCAGGCTACGGCACCGGCCTCGGTCATGCACTGGACAAAATCCGCCCCACGGCCGACAGTCTGAATGACCATGCCCCGCTTGGCTTTTGCTTATGGGGGGTAGGCAACCACGGCGGTGGTCCCTCCCGGCAGGATATCCAAGCCATCCAGGTCTTTACAGAACAGGCCCGGCAGATGGGAGTCGAGATGGTTCATTCCACGCCCGAAGCCTACTTTGCCGACGTGAAGGCACAGGAGGCCGCCGGTGAACGGACGCTGCCTGCGTATGCCAAGGATCTGAACAGCTGGGCGCCCGGCTGTTACACCAGTCAGGTTCGCATCAAGCAGAAGTACCGAGAGACGGAAAACAGCCTGTTCTCTACCGAAAAGGCCGTGATGCACGCCTTTTCTTTGGGTGCGATGGACTACCCGGAGGCGGAACTGGGACAGGCGTTGTATGATATGCTGACTGTGCAGTTTCACGACATCCTCCCAGGCTCCTCGGTTCAGCCCGCTGAGGAGGCTGCTCTGCGGATGCTGGATCATGCCCTGGAGATCCTGTCCCGCATACGGATGCGGGCTTTCCTCGCCTTGACCGAGGGACAGGCGGAGGCTGCCGAGGGGGAGATTCCCGTGCTGGTCTACAACCCCCACCCCTGGCCGGTCGAGGACGATTTCGAATGTGAGTTCATGCTGGCTGATCAAAATTGGTCCGACAGCTTCACTGTGCCTCATGTCTTTCGGGACGGAGAACCCCTGTCTTCCCAGTGTGAAAAGGAGCACTCCAACATTCCGCTGGACTGGCGTAAACGGGTAGTCTTCCACACCACCCTAGCGCCCATGTCCATCAACCGCTTTGACTGCAGGCTGGAGAGCGTGGGCAAAAAGCCGGTGCCTGACATGGCCTCCTTGGCCGGCACCGACCCTGATGTGCTGCACCTTGCTGTCTCCGGCGGCACGGTGGATATGAACCGCCGAACCGGGCACATCATCTCCTGGTGGGTTGGCGGCGTCAACTACCTGGCAGACGGAGCCGGAGCGCTGGATGTCATGGAGGATGCCAACGATTCATGGGGCATGACCCGACACAGCTGGCGGGACAAGGTCGGCGAGTTCACGCTGCTCTCCGAGACGGAGGGTGTCCGGTTTTCCGATCTGGACACCCCCATCCCCTCCATCCGCCTGATCGAAGACGGGGAGGTGAGGGCTGTCGTGGAAGCCGTCTTCGGATATCAGGATTCCCGCGCGGTGGTTCGTTACCGGCTGTCCAAGACCGCTCCCCGCATCGATATGGACATCCGCATTGTCAATGCAACCAAGCGGCGCATGATCAAGCTCCGTCTGCCGCAGGCCCTGGCGCAACCCACCCCTGCACTGGAGGTCGCCTTCGGTGAGGAACCCATGCGGCCGGATGGCTGGGAATGTGTCGGGCAGAAGTACCTGACTGTCACCTCGGAGGACGGCCATCGCCTGTCCGTACTCAACCGAGGCATATACGGATCCTCCTTTGACGGAGGAACGGTGTATCTGACGCTGCTGCACAGTCCGGGCTACACGGCTCACCCATTGGGCGATCGCCCTGTCATGCCTACCGACCGCCACAGCGAGCACATGGAGCAGGGAGAGCGAAGCTTCCTCATCCGTCTTGTGGCCGGGCAGGCCGCTGACCGAACAGTAGCCCGGGAGGCACTGTCCTTCAATGAGGTTCCCACCGTGCTGAATGTTTTTCCGTCCGGTCAGCATAGCCAAAAGCCCGCTCCTGCAGAGATTTCCTTTCTCACCCTTAACGAAACACCCATTACCATGACTGCTCTCAAACGCACCGAAGACGGCCGGGATGTGTTGCTTCGGCTCTTTAATCCCACTGACACCCCGGCAGAGTGTACCGTTTTCTGTCCCCTTATGGATCTGTCCGCAGCTTTGACCTTCTCTCCCTATGAGCTTCGCACCTTCCGCATCCACGCGGGGCGGCTCATGGCGTGCCGGGTCGATGACACATGACTCTCTCAGATGTTGAAAAGGTATGAAATAGGTGCGGGGGAAGCCGTCTTTGCATGGCTTCCCCCGCACTGTGTCATATCGTATCCGGCTTTTGAATGCTCACCCCTGCGCCTACCCGATCAGCGCTTCCATCTCGGACAGGCGGGCACCGGCGGTGGTGGCCACCAGGTTGTTCAGGAAGATCACGGTATTCACCCCATGAGTGGTGACAAAATCGGTGAGATTCCCGTCATAGTAACGGTAGTCGATGATGTAAACATACTCAAAGCTGTCCACCAGGAAGGGTGCAAAGGCATTACCGTAGGATTCCTTGATCAGCACGACAGCCGTTCCCCGGCGATTGGCCGCTATATTGACGTTGTGAATGGTACTCAGCGGGTTGTCCCCGGCGATGAAGCAATTATACTTGGAGGCCGCCGCTGCATAGTATGTATCGGTACGCCGCTGTATCACCGGGAAGGTATATTCCTTGCCATCCTGCATCAGCACGGTCATGTCATTGGTGCCAATGGGGACATAGGCTTCCACCGTGTCGGGATTGTCCCGCAGAGCGGCCGGTTCCTCGGTCTTGGCATACAGTGTACCCAGGAAGCCGCCGAAGGATAGCTTCTCAAAGGAGGAAAGCGGAGTGGGGGTCAGGCCGGCTGTCTCGCAGAAAGCCGTGTAGGCGTAGTAAGCTCCGGTGGCTGTCCAGTGGTGATCGGTACGGAAATACAGATACTCATCGCGGTGCGCCGCAAGGTAGGGTGTCACATCCACCGTCATCACCCGTTCGTTCATGCCGGAGTACAGGTATCGGACCGTTTTGGTTCCATCAGCCACCCCCAGGCTGGCCTGTATGTCCTCGCTCAAGGCAAAGGTATAATGCAAGGGGATTATCAGGTCATAAACCGTAGCCTTTCCCGCCAATGAGTCGGCGGCCCGGTTGATGAGAGCTGCATACCGGGCGGCGTTGGCCTTGTCAAAGTAGTACAGCTCGTAGGCCGTATCCCCGGCCAGGTAATACCCATTGACCTTTTCCCAGTCTGGATCTCCCTGCACGTGCCTGTCGCTTTCTACCACCGTGGGATCGCCCATGGTCTCGTCCGGTACCTCATCGCCCACGCTGCCCTGGAACTTCTCGTTGCGTACGCCGTACAACGACTCCACACGGTGCCAGGTGGAGATCAGGCCATCACGGCCGGGAAAGGTATCCGCATACCACAGGCTGATCTGCCGGGTCCACTCCCCCGATATCAGGTCATCCCAATTCAGGGCCGGGAAAGGGGTCAGCTCCCGCTTTTCAGTCTCGGATGAGGAGGGGCGAAGGAAAAAGAGCAGTCCCCAGACAAAGAACACAAGGAACACAGCCGTCACGGCCAGCACGCTGAAGGTCTGCGCCGGACGGGAGCACAGCTGGGTTTTGGGGGTCCGCCGGGGCTGTTCAAGGTGTTCCGGCTGTACCGGCCGATCCGCCCGGCTTGAACAGTCAGGCTGTACCTCCCGGCGGTTGGTATCGGGCTGCCGGCGATTGGGCGTTCGATTGGGTGTGTGATTCAGGGTATTCAAAACCGTCACCTCCTCAGAAGCGGAAATACAGGAAGGGATTGTAGCTGTTCCCCACCAAGGCCAGTGCAGACAGCACCAAAAGGACCGCCGGGGCCACCGCGCCGATACAATCGGCCGCCACCGCACAGACCACGGACAGGGGGCCACGTCCCTGCCGGGCTGTCCGGAGTTTGCCGGACAGCAAGGGCACCACCGGCGTGCAGGCCAGGACGCAAAGCATCAGGATAAAGACATTGTTCACAAACGTCGTCGAGGCGGCCATATCACAGAATCCGTTTCCAAAGCCGAACAGGGCAGCCAGAGCCGTCCCCGCCAAGGACAGATTCTCAAATCGGAACAGGAACCAGCTGAAAAAGACCACCGCCAACGTATACAGTCCGCGCAGGGGACGACGCCAGCCTGTGGGGTTTTTGTCCCAGCGGAAAAGGAATTTTTCAAGAATCAGGAACATTGCGAAATACAGCCCCCACAGTACATAGTTCCAGCTGGCTCCGTGCCACAGCCCTGTCAGGGCCCATACAATCAGAATGTTCAGCACATGCCGCCAGGGAGCACATCGGTTGCCACCCAAAGGTATGTATACATAATCCCGGAAGAAGGAGGACAGGGAGATATGCCAGCGCCGCCAGAAGTCTGTGACAGACACGGCGGTATAAGGGTAACGGAAATTCTCCCGGAAATGGAAGCCCACCATGAATCCCATGCCAATGGCCATGTCGGAATAGGCGGAGAAGTCCAGGTACACCTGCATCCCGTAGGCCCATATACCCAGGAGCACCGACATGGCAGACAGATTACGCCCACCCGTGGCAGGAAGCAGCGTATCGGCTATGGCGGCACAGGAGTTGGCCAGAATCACCTTCTTGGCAAGCCCCACTGTCAGGCGCACCATACCATGAAACACACCGGATAAAGTCACGGTACGCTGACCGTCGATTTCCCGGCTGATATCCGCATAACGAACAATGGGTCCGGCGATGCACTGGTGGAAGAGCGCGGCATACAAAAGGAGTTTCGCATAGCTGGACTGGGGTTGCGTATCCCCTCGGTAGACATCCACCACATAGGAGATCAGCTGGAAGGTGTAAAAGGAAATGCCAATAGGCAGCACAATACCGGTCAGATGCTCCTCCAGGCCAAACAACCCCTGAAAGGAGCCCACCAGGAAGTCGGTGTACTTGAATACGCAGAGCAACACCAGGCATGTGCCCACTGTGACCCCGAGGGCAAGCTTCCTCCGTCCGCCCCCCGGTCTCTCTCCGGCCAGCAAAATGGCCCCCACAAAGCAGATAAGGGTCATCACGCAGAGCAGTCCCACATAGACCGGTCCACCCCAGGCGTAAAACACCAGAGAGAAAACCAGCAGAAGACCGTTCTTTTTTTGCATATCAGGCATGATCAGGTACAGGCCGTAGCACAGTACCAGGAAAAAGAAAAGGAAGAATAAACTGGAAAAGACCATACACGGCACCCCCGGCAGTCCGCCTGGCACGCCGGCCGGGCGACATGGATTCTCCCCACAGTATACCATATCCGCAATCAGTTTGCAAGAGAAAAATCAAAGATTTACTCAGTCTCTGGCTGAGAGGTGTTACAGTTCAGCCGGGGAACGGAGGAGCGCCCGGGGGCTTCTTGAAAGAAGCC
>CAZQAI010000081.1:0-7267 GCA_964591305.1 uncultured Clostridium sp. | reverse complement strand
CTCGCCTTTCTTTGATTAACTGCAGGATCTCAGCGGTAAAGGGGTCGGTGCCTGCAGTGGTATCCTCCTCCCTGGAAGAATTGGCCGAAGCGGAAGCGACATCTGATGTGGAAGCAGCTTGGGCTGTGGTAGCAATTTCCGCTGCAGCAACAGAGGCTGCGGCAGCAGCAGCTGTCTTCTCGGCAGCCAGCTTATCATTCAGGGCTTTAGCACGCTCAATCAATCCCAGAGAGAGCACCGTATCGAAGTCTGCGATGGCGGCCAGCTTGGTGGCGGCATTGGTCCTGGCCTTGAGCACATCATACAGGGATGTCACGGCCAGCGAGGTGTTCAGGTCGTTGTCCAACGCTTTGACAAAGCCTGCCTTCAAAGAAGCCAGCATCTCCCCGTCTGCCGTCTCACCTTCGGACGGGGTCAGATTGGCAATGCGAGCGATCAATTTACGATAGGATACTGCTGCATTGTCCATGTTCTCCCAGGAAAAGACCAAAGACCGGCGGTAGTGGGACTGTAGGCAGAAAAAACGGTAGATCATGGGGTCATACCCCTTATCCTCCAGGAGAGAGACAGTCAGGAATTCTCCCTTGGACTTGGACATTTTGCCGTTGGCAGTGTTCAGGTGGAGGACATGCATCCAGTAGCGGCACCAGGGATGTCCCAGGTAGGACTCACTTTGTGCGATCTCGTTGGTGTGGTGGGGGAAGGCATTGTCAATGCCGCCGCAGTGAATGTCCAGATGCTCTCCCAAATATTTCATACTGATGCCGGAGCACTCAATGTGCCAGCCGGGGTAACCCAGGCCCCAAGGGGAGTCCCACTTGAGCTCCTGATCATCGAACTTGGATTTGGTAAACCACAGCACAAAATCGGCCCGATTGCGCTTGTTGCTGTCAGCCTCGACACCTTCGCGGACACCCACGGCCAGGTCTTCCTGCTCAAAGTCGTGAAAGATATAGTACTTTTTCAGCCGGGAGATGTCAAAATAGACATTGCCTCCTGCGATGTAGGCATAACCGTCAGCCAACAGTTTCTCAATGATCTTGATATACTCATCAATACAGCCGGTGGCAGGTTGAACGATATCAGGGATACGTATATGAAGCTTTTCACAGTCAGTGAAGAAGGCGTCGGTGTAGAATTTTGCGATCTCCATGACCGTCTTGTGCTCCCGGCGGGCGCCTTTGAGCATCTTGTCCTCACCCTCGTCAGCATCGCTTGTCAAATGACCCACGTCGGTTATGTTCATGACCCGGGTGACCTGATACCCCGCGTAGCGTAGGTACCTGTCCAGCACATCCTCCATGATGTAGGTACGCAGGTTGCCGATGTGAGCAAAATGGTATACAGTAGGGCCGCAGGTGTACATACTGACCTTTCCGGCCTCGTAGGGGACAAATTCTTCTTTTGCATGAGTAGCGGAATTATACAGCAGCATGGTAAAGGTTCCTTTCGTGTATCAGATCAGCGGCAGGTCAGGAGACAGCGGGCAGCACACAGAGCCTCGGCGGCATATGTTTCACGCACCGTATTGTCGGCGGGCAGATCAGAGGTTTTTAATTCAAGGGACATACATCGGATGCCAGCAGGGTTGGCAGCATCCTCGGGGCAGAGAAATCCGGTGTCCCGAAGGGCTGTCATGGCGTTATGCCAATCCACTGTTCCCCTACCGGGGATGAGATGGGCATCTCGGATCCCATCGTTATCATGGATATGTACGACACGCAAGCGAGGCCCTATGATGGCGATTTGAGGGGCTTGGACAAGACCTGTCAGATTGGCATGGCCAAAATCCCAGCACACTCCGGTATCAAGCCTGTCACACAGAGCCATAAGGTGTTCTGCTCGGGAGCCAAACACTGCCTCACCGGAGGCATGGGGGTAGGGTTTTCCGGCCATGTTTTCCACCGCCAGAACGACGTCAAGAGCGGCGGCTGTGTCCCGCAAGGGAGCCAGGTAGGACAGATTTTCCTGCAGCCAGGCATCTGACGTACTGACACTGCTGTGGCGTACGATGGGGTGGATGACAGCCACTCGGATGCCCAGCCAGGCAGCAGCCTTCAGCGCAGCGGTCTGTTGACGGGCAAAGAGCGACAACGCACCCCTGTCATCTGGGGTGGGCATATAAAAAGGCAGATGGCATAGTGGCATGACCAATCCCCGGGCGGCGACCCGAAGGGCCAGCGCATACAGGATGCTCTGGCTATCGTCATTGCACAGACTCCAGGTGTCCAGCGACAGATCGATCCCGTCAAACCCATTGTCGGCGGCAAAATCGGCTACGCAGGTCAAAGGAAAGCAGTGTCCATCTGCAGTGCGGGTATGGGCACGGCTTGGTATGAGGAGGGGGAGAGTGGAACTGATCTCTGCAGAAGCGCCGACTTCCATGCAGTCACCGCCTTTCGTGTTTGTTTGGATATCGGTGTGCACCTTACGCTTCAATGCAAGATACTTTATACATTCACACCAAATCGCTCTTATTATACCACGCTATGAGGTATTTGTCAAAGGGTTTGATTATATTTTTTCACGCACTGCCAGGGATATGTTACCGTTCAGCCGAGTATAGCATGATTTGTCTGCAAGCGACTGCATCTTCAAAGCTCCTCATATCTTCTTTGCTCCTCATATGTTCTTTCCTCCGCCCCTATGATCAATGTCATGAACTTAAGAGCGAGGCCGCCAGGCAAGGAGGTTGGAAGGGCGGACGCGTTGTTACATGAAAGAGGCTGTCGCAAATACAATTGCGACAGCCTCTTTCATGGATCCTATTCATTCAGCCTGTATTCCATTCTTCGAATGCGGCACGTCATGCCGCAGCTTTCATAAAATGATATTGCATCCTTGTTGAATTCCCAAACACCCAACTCGATCATTTTACATGCCTTCTCCTGCGCCTTTTGCTTGCAGATTTCAAAAAGTCTTTTACCGATCCCTTTTCTCCGGTAAGCTTTCAGGACACATATGTTGTCAATGTAAAAACTGTCCAAGTCAATGTATGTAGGGTGATTCCGGTAAGAAATGATACAGGCAAAGGCATATCCTACCACCTCACCGCACTCTGTTTCGGCCATGAGGATCGCGTGTTTAGGATCATGCAACCTTTCCTCGAATGCTTCCTTGGTAAAGTAACGGGCTTCCGCTCTGAACATATCGGGTCTGCCGTTATGATGCAGATCTGCAATTTCTTTCTGGAGTGGGCGGATGCGTTTATAATCTTCCACGATCGCAGTCCGTATATTTGATATTCATAAACAGACTTGTCCTTTCTGACAATCTGATCAATATCCGTATGCTACGAGTCTGTCAAGTGCCGGGCAGCTTCTCGGATCTGCTCGGTGGTGTAGCCCATACGCATAAGGGCAGCCACCATACGCTGACGCTCTCCCCGATCCTCCGGGACATGACCGTACTTTTTACGTATCAATGATGCACACATGGCTTCAAAATCCACCGTCTGCCAAGGATCCTCTCCGGCGCTCAAGGCTTCCATGGCGGCGGTGACTGCTTCGTCGGTGTATCCTTGCGCCCGCAGGTCCTGCATGATGCGTCTCGGCCCCCATAGCTTGCTCGCCCCTTGCACAGCCCGTCGGCAGGCAGCTGTTTTCTCTGACAGGTATCCACATGTTTTCAGATAGTCAGCGGCGGCTTGAGCGGTGGCCTGATCCACTCCCCTTGCCGTCAGCTTCCACACCAGCCGCCGCACAGACAAGTCCCCATACCCCAACATCTCCATGCCTTTGCGGATCGCCCGGCAGTACAGGCCTGCTTCTACAAGGCGGTCATACTGGGTCTCGGACAGTTCGCCTACCTGAAGCTCCAGGTCGGTATACTGTTCCACCGTGACTGGAATTTTCCTCCGCATCCGGGCACCGCCCTCTGTCCGCCCCTCCAGGGAAATCAACACAAAAGCACCTTCCTCTGTCGGGGATATGCGCGTGATCATCCAACCACCCGTCGCCATCAGCCGGGAAGACACCTCCCCGGTCTTATTCCGGTCAAACGCGATCGAAGGAGATACACAGTCCGGACGGTCTGCTCTGCCCGGACTACTTGCCGGGGCAGGGGACTGGCCGTTCCGCATGGCTTCGACGGTTTTTCGACCGCTATGGGGCTGTTGAACAGCTGGCGGTATGTCCGCATGTGTCTGTCCGGCAAGGTCACACAGCCTCACAGCTCGATTCTTACGCCTAACAGAATCAGCCTCTTCATAGGAGGTTTGGCCGAGAATATTTTCAGAGATGTCATCGGCGTCCACAGGCAGGCGGTAATTGTCATACCGCCCGTACAATGTCCTCCTTTTCCCTTTTTCCGCCTTCATACATATGACCGTGCCTTTCTATACGGCGGACCACTCGGTCCGTTTTTTTTCGGTCGGGCAGGTTTATTCGTCCTCCCCGTTCGCCTTGACGGTGCGGATGTCGAACTCATCATCACCGTCAAGGCTGGTGCCGCCCTCATCGTCTCCGTCGTCCTCTTCGTCCAGTTCAAATTCCTTGGCTGCCAAAAGGTCGGTGTCCTGGCTGGCTGCTCGCACCTTTTCCTCCAGCTCAGAGAGGAGAGCGGGATTTTCGTCTATCATTTTGCGAATGGTGTCCTTGCCCTGTCCCATCCGTTCTCCCTCATAGGAGAACCAGGAGCCGCTCTTTTTGATGATGTCCAGGTTGATGGCAAAGTCCAACACCTCACTGGCCCGGGAAATGCCCTGGCCATACAGGATGTCAAATTCCGCCACCCGGAATGGGGGAGCAACTTTGTTCTTGACGATCTTACAGCGGACATGGTTACCATACACATCGTTTCCGTGCTTGAGCTGCTCGGTGCGGCGTACATCAATGCGTACCGAGGCGTAGAACTTCAGTGCCCGGCCGCCGGGGGTGGTTTCAGGATTGCCGTACATCACACCCACTTTTTCACGAAGCTGGTTGATAAAGATCACCACCGCCTGACTCTTGGAAATGACAGCCGACAGCTTGCGCATGGCCTGCGACATCAGCCGGGCCTGCATACCCACAGTGGCAGCGCCCATATCGCCTTCGATTTCCTGACGGGGTACCAGAGCGGCCACTGAGTCCACCACCACCACATCAATGGCCCCGGAGCGCACCAGCGATTCGCAGATAGACAGGGCGTCTTCTCCGCAGTCTGGCTGAGAGACCAGCAGATTGTCGGTGTCCACACCCAACGCTTTGGCATACACCGGGTCAAGTGCGTGCTCGGCGTCGATGAAAGCCGCTTCTCCTCCGGCCTTCTGCACCTCGGCTACAATATGCAAGGCCACCGTCGTTTTACCGGAGGATTCCGGCCCGAAAATTTCAATGATCCGTCCCCGGGGCACGCCGCCGATACCCAGCGCCATGTCCAGAGACAGGGAGCCGGTATGGACGGCCTGCACAGCCATATGCTGGTTTTCTCCAAGTTTCATGATGGCGCCTTCGCCGAAATCCTTCTCGATCTGCTTCATGGCGGTCTTGAGCGCCTTTTGCTTTTCCTCCCGGTCAGCCTCATAGGAAACCATAGGGGTCAGGGGCTTTTTGCTTTGCTTTGCTGCCATATGTCGTTACCGTATCCTTTCCGTTATGCCCCCCGCAGAATACAGCCGGGGCTTCATTGGCCCTATTATACACCTACCCTGCCCGTTTGTCAATAGGTTTTGAAAATATTTTATTCCTGAATCGGAAAAATAAAATTGACTTTACCGAGCAAATTGCAGAAACTGTTCCGCAATAGGATGATCAGAAGACCACCTGTTCGACGTTTGTGCATCGGAAGGGGCGTCCGTCCTCTAAGAAAAAGAGGGCGGCATGACCCTCTACCGGGCTGTCCGCCACAGAAAATCGGGTAGGCATCCGGGTGCGCATCCGATGGAGCACCGCGTGGGCATCGGTGCCCAGTACGCTGCCTACGGGCCCTGTCATGCCAAGATCGGTGATATACCTCGTTCCGCCGGGTAGTACCGTCTCATCGGCAGTGGTCACATGGGTGTGCGTTCCGAACACGATCTGCACCCGCCCGTCCAGGTACAGCCCCATGGCCATCTTCTCCGAGGTGGCCTCGGCGTGAAAATCTACAAGAGCCAGATCATAACGCCCCTTTTGATCTTCCAGCAAGTGGTCTATCACGGTGAATGGGTTATTCAACTCGTCCAGGAAAGCGGTACCCGACAGATTGATACACAGCAGACGCACCCCCTGCACCTCGCGGACAGTATATCCCATACCGGGGCAGAGAGCCGGATAGTTGGCTGGCCGGATGATGTCCCGGCAGCCATAGGTGTGGTTGCCCAGCGTAATCAGATCCACCCCCGTGTCCAGTATGGCCTGTGCGTCCTTGGCGGACAGCCCGTGAATTTCAGTGGCATTTTCGCCGTTGGCAACCACGAAATCCACCTCCAGCTGTTTTCTCAGCCGCCACAGGCATCCGGACAGATAGTCTACGCTCCGCCGTCCCACGATGTCTCCGATTGCAAGTATCTTTATGTTCAATCCTTCACCGATTCCTGGGTGTGCTTCTCAGGCATTCCCACTTACAGCATGCGGTCCAGCACCTCGGCCTCGGCGGCAGCCAGGCGGCCAAGGCAGTCCTCATTGGACAGGAAGGCTGCATCCTCTGGGTTGGTATGGAAGCCATGCTCAATCAATAAGGCCGTGCGGCAACCGGAAGCAGCGCTGTTCCGCAGTACGCCGTAATAATCCACGTCCGGCTGGTCAGGATATGAGCGAGCCTTGACCCCTCTGTCCTCGGTATGCATGGTCTCCACCACCGCCCGGTTGAGAGCACGGGCCAGTTCGGCATTCCGGGCTTCATCAGCCAGGGAATAGTAGACCTCGGAGCCTCGAACCTGGTTATATCGCTCAGGCGGGGTGGCAGATCCCGGAGCATTGGAATGCAGGGAGAGGAACAAAACCGCTCCGTTTTCTCCGGCCATCCGGCCTCTTTCCTCCAAAGAGGGATCGTCCTCCACGGTGGGGCGTGTCAGACGCACCTCAAAGCCCCGTGCCTCCAGCTCGGCTTTCAGATGTACGGCCAGGCGGAAATTCTGCGTTCCCTCATAGGTGCCGGGCAGGATGGGGTACTGATTTCCCCGTGCTCCGTGGCCGGGATCCAGAATGATCAAACCTCTTGACATAATAAACTCCTTTGCGTTATAATAAGAATATGCGTGTATATTATACCTCTGCCGTCAGGGCTTGTCAAGGGCGAAAAGTCTGAAAACACGGAAATCAATTTTCAATTTACCCAAAACCTCTATACAAAAATTGCAAACTGT
>CAZQAI010000080.1:0-7370 GCA_964591305.1 uncultured Clostridium sp. | reverse complement strand
CGCCCTACTCTACAGTGGAAAAGGGAGCGTACTATAGAGGGTGGCTGAACTGTAATGAGAGGATGACTCTGTCTCTCTCTTTTGTTTGCCTGTTGACATCCCCCAGGGTTTCTGTTAGAATAAAGAAAATAATACTTTTTTTCAAATCAGCTGTAACCTTTCCGTTCTTTTGCCGACTAACAGTGTGAAGGCAGCCGGACATACACGGATGAGCGGGCATTGGGAAAGGATTCCTCCAGTGCCTTAAAGCAGCTGTTCAGTCAAAGCAGGAACCGACTTCAGACATTCACGCTTGCAGAAAGGAGCAGAGACTGTCATCACCATGGAAGACGATCAGATCGTAGACCGATACTGGGCAAGGGATGAGAGTGCCATTGAGGAAACGGACAGGAAGTACGGCCGGCTTCTCCGTTCCCTCTCCTTCTCGGTCCTCTCCTCCCATGAGGATGCGGAAGAATGCACCAACGACACCTACCTGGAGGCATGGAACGCCATGCCTGAGCAGCGGCCCACCTACCTGGGCGCCTTTCTATCCAAGATCGTGCGCCGCATCTCCATCGACCGCTTCCGCCATGACCACCGTCAGAAACGGGGCGGCTCCGGTCCCGATACCCTGGTGGAGGAACTGACTGAATGTATTCCGGATCATGCCGAATCTCCTGCCGAGCAATGGCAAGCGCAGTGTCTGCAGGACGCCATCAACCGATTCCTGTCGGAGCTGCCTGAGGACAGGCGGGCACTGTTCATCAACCGGTACTTCTACAGCACCTCCATTGCGGAGTTGGCGGGACTGTCCGGCCTGACGGAAGCCAATGTCAAGGTCATCCTGCACCGTCTGCGGGGGCGGTTGAAGATCATACTGGAGAAGGAGGGGCTGCTATGACATTCTGTAATGGCTCCGGCAAGGAAGAACAGGCCGCTCAGCTTTTTGAGGCCATGAATGGCATCCGGGATGATTATCTCAACGGAGCCATCCTGTGGAGGCAAAGGCCGGTATCCCGGCAAAAGTCCGGCAGAGGGCGCAATATGATGATCGCCGCCGCCATCACTGTGGCTGTCATTCTGACTGTTTTCCGTGTGGTGATCCCGATCTGGAACGGTCTGTACAGGCCGCCTGCCTCAGACCCTACCATAGCCCTGACCGCATGCATTCGGAGTGCCGTGGCAGGGGACGCCTTCACTGTCTGTACCGAGGCAGACATTGATTTTTGCGATGGATCTACCCGTATTGTGGTGCAGGACACCCAAACCGGTATCCTGTACCGCAGCCGTGCCCTCACGGACGAGGAACAGCACCGCATAGCGGAGGATCTGAACACCGAGACGACCCAAAGGGTGTCCCCCGATACAGAACCGGATGCCTACCGCATCTGGATCCTCAATGGCGATGGCACGGTGGTGTCCCCCTGCCTGTCTCCCTCTGCCGGCAACATCGGCGTGTGCGAGCTGTTTGATTATGAGTCCGAGCGTGTCTCTACCGACACATTCCGCTCCGTGATCCAGAATCTGAGCCAGACATGATCACCCATGTCCGGCGGCACCCCGTTTATGACCGACCTCTTATGATACCTGAAGGAGTCATGAATTATGAAAGGAGTTATGAATTATGAAACGAATTTTGACAGCCATACTGGCTCTGCTCTGTCTTGTAGCCATCCTGCCGTCCTGCGCAAGGGGCTCTGAAGACCTGGGGTTCGCTGTGCCCAACGATGGGTATTACCAAGCAGCTGTGCCCAACGCGGGATACGATGCCTCCCCGGTCGAGCAAAATCCCGATGCCTCCGCCGGAGATGAAGGCCAGGCAAATACTGTTATTGAGAATTCCTTTGTTGATACAACGGCACAGGCTGTATCCACCTTCTCGGCGGATGTGGACACCGCCTCATATGCCTACTTCCGCAAGCTGGTCAACAGCGACTACCCGGCGGAGCAGATCCAGAATTTTGCCTCCTACTTCAGGACAGAGGAATTTCTGAATTATTTTCGGTATCAGGCCCAAGGCCCCTGTGAGGGCGAGCTGTTCGGCGTAACCGCCGCCATCATCCCTACACCGTGGAATGAGACCACCTCCCTGCTCCGGCTGACTCTGCAGGCAGAGGATGCAGTCCCGGCGGTGGGAAACAATCTGGTGTTTCTCATCGATGTGTCCGGCTCCATGCAGTCCGAGGATAAATTGCCTCTGATCAAAAAGGCTTTTTCTATGCTGGTCAGTCAGCTGACAGAACAGGATCGTGTGTCCATTGTGACCTACGCAGGCAAAGAGGAGGTTTTGCTCACCGGCTGCCCCGGAAACCAGGGGGAAACCATTCTCCAGGCCGTCAACAAGCTGAACGCCAGTGGCTCTACAAACGGCCAGGCAGGCCTGGAAAAGGCCTATCAGCTGGCCGCCGACTACTTTATGGAAGAAGGCAACAATCGCATCATCATGGCCTCCGACGGCGACCTGAATGTAGGTATATCCTCGGCCGAAGAGCTCAAGCAATTTGTAGAGGCCAAGCGGGATCAGGGAATCTACCTGTCGGTTCTGGGTGTGGGCACCGGCAACTACAAGGACAGCAGTATGGAAGCTCTGGCGGACAACGGAAACGGTGTATACTACTACATCGACGGTGAGTCCGAAGCGGAGAAGGTATTCGGTACCGATCTTTTATCCACGCTGTACACTGTGGCGGGAGATGTGAAATTACAGTTGACCTTTGATCCCCTCTATGTGCAAAAGTACCGCCTCATCGGCTACGAAAACAGGCTGCTGGCCAACGAGGACTTTGACAACGACTTCAAGGACGCAGGTGAAGTGGGAGCCGGGCATCAGGTAACGGTATTCTATGAGCTGGTTCTGACGGATGCGGCGCTGACCGGAGAGCAGGCCGACTGGATGAAGCTGGCTGTGCGGTACAAGCGATCCGGCGAAGTCGCTTCCACGCTGAACGAGTACCCGGTGGGAGCCCAAAACAGACAGACCGCCGATGACGACATGACCTTCATGACCTGTCTGATCGGCGCCACACTGGTACTGCATGACAGTCAGTACCGTAACGGACTGACCATGGCGGATGTGGTGAACACACTTGACGGGCTTAACCTGGATCTGTATCCTGATCGGGCGGAATTCCGGGAGCTTGTACGCAAGCTGCGGTGAGCGCAGAAACAGTAAACTTTCATAATGGGAAAACGGGCTGTCTCACCAAGGTGAGCCAGCCCAGCAAATCCGATTCGGAGGATGAAATCCTCCGTTTTCGCAAGAAGAATATCCAGCCATTTACAAATATTTTGCAAAAACATCGGATATTGCTCAAAATGGGCGGCGCCGACCGCCCGTTTTGAGGGGCTGTCGCTTAATGCGACAGCCCCTGCTTTTGGGTCAGCCGCCGCAGCCACACCGCCCGGAGCGTTCTGCACAGGACGCAGGCATGGGAGCTCCCTGAGGAGAAAATTCACTGATGGGAAATGCCATACTGCGGAACAAGGCGCAAGGATCGCCGGGTGTACCTGCCACACACTCCTTATCCGGAATGATGAATTCCGATGCTGTGATCAGGTACTGAGCAGGACGCACCACCCTTACCAGCGAGAAGATGCCCAGTGTCACCACCAGGATCCGGCCCGGACGAGGCGTGCGGCACCCAGGAACAGGGCAGCAGTTGGGCAGAGACGCCGAAGTACCCCGGCCTCCGTCATCGCACCCTCCGTCGCCGGCCAGAGGCCCTGACAGGCAGGCGGCGATGGAAGCGGGAATGTCAGCGGCGCACCCATCGATCACGCAGGCGGGATCACAGGGATCGAGAACACGGGTGGACAACACGATGGGATCCACAGCCTCTACCACAGCCGTGGGCACCGAACGCTCCTTGTAGCAGGGCTCCGGTTCGGCGCAGAAGCCAGAACCGTCGCTGCTGCTGCGGAAGATGCTGACATTGCTTTCCCCGCCGTACAGCACCACCTGTTTTTCCAGCATAGCGATACCGTCAAATTCCTGAGAACGACCGCCATGAACACAGGCCTCGAAAATCAGCTTGACAAAGAATCGGATGGTGATGGAATAAAAACCACGGTTGAACTGCACGGGGTCTATACCGATGTAGGTCCAGGCGATGCAACAGTCCTTCACACGAACCTGATTGGTACACTCAATGAGCTCCTGTCCCATCTCGGTTAAAAACACTCGCACATTCTCATAACAGTCCCGATCCCTGCACGAGTCTAGGATGCGGCTTGTTTCAATACAGACAGTCTCACGGGACCCTTCCTTACCACATCCGTTTCCGGACGACGGAGAGCCACAGGGAAATCTGCTCTCAGCCATATGAAATACCTCCTTCATTCATGAAGACTTGTGGGAACCTCTGTGAATCACGGGCTGCCAACAGTCGGCCGCCTTGGTCAAATACCGCAGCTTGACTGCAGCACCAAGAACAGCACCAAGGCAGCGGCTCCGGCGGGAAAGCCTGCTCCATCTGACGGCAAACGCCAATATCGGCAGCATGCATCGGATTCAAGAGGCAACCTTATATGAAACACACAAGGCAGCCGGTTCAGCCCGGCCCATTCCCATCATATGCAAACATGACGGACTTTGACAGGATTCTACAAAAAATCAGCAAAAGAATGTGACTCCCTCCCTCGGTGGGAAAAAGCAGGACCCGAGGCTGTCTCATGAACAACCTCGGGTCCCCACGACGTGCACCCACTTTCTTGCGTACTACACCTATGCAAACCGGTATGTACCGGGTGTCAGCTCTATAACCACTGTCTTCCCGTCAGGCCCCGGCTGGTATGCGTCAAAACGATGAGTCGTTCCGTTGACTGTAAAGGTCTCAGCTCCGGTCAGCACCGGCAGGTACAAGGTAGCGGCGACCGGCACCTCACACTCATAGACAAAGCCATCCGTCATATCCCAGTTGGATACGATCCTGCCGACCCGGGACTGATAGGACGCTTTGACCCAGGTGATCCGCTCCTGACCCTCGGGCATCTCGGCCGGCGTTCTGGTATCAGGCTTGGGCTGGAGTACAGGATGGGCGAAGCCCGGTGCGGCCTCAGTGGTTTCGATTCCGGCCATGTGACGGTACATCCACTCCTGCACAGCCCCATAGGCATAATGGTTAAAGGAATTCATGCCCACATCCCCAAAGCCGGTGGCCTTGGTGTAGGAATTCCACCGCTCCCAAATGGTGGTGGCCCCTTGATGAACACTGTACAGCCAGGAGGGATTCTCGGTCTGGAGCAGGAGAGAGTATGCCAGATTGTTCTCGCCGAACTCGGCCAGCACCCGGTTCAAAATGCAGGAGCCTACAAAGCCGGTAGACAGCTTGTAGCCATTGTCCACCAGCTTCTTCCGCAGGGCGGCTACGGCAGTCGGACGGTTAGTCGGCAGCAGCAAATCGTTGGAAAGAGCCAACAGGTAACCGGTCTGGGTACGGAATTCAGGATTCAGGTTGCCTTCCGGATCGCAGTACAGGGTACGGAAGTGCTCACGTACATCCGCATACACCTTGTCATAATGGGCAGCCCTGCCCTGCTTGCCGATGGCCTTGGACATAGCGGCCATGAGGCGTGCATCATAGGCGTAGTATGCCACGGAAATATAGCGGGAATCGGTGGGTTCATACGCCAGCCAATCGCCGTACACCGCATGAGGTCCGGCCATATTGGTACTGCCCAGCCAATCCATATACCGCTCCATAGAGGCATAATGCTCCTCAATGATGGAAGTGTCGCCATACATTTTCCACATGGTGTAAGGCACGATGATACCGGCATCGCTCCAGGCGGCGCCACCCTCACCCACCACGCGGATGCGCGGGATCACATCGGGATACACGCCCGCATCTGACTGGGAGTCACGGGCGTCCTGGAGCCACTTGTGGAAGAAGCCGTCCACATCGGCGTTGTAAGCCGCTGTGCAGCAGAAGGCCTGAGTGTCGCCCGTCCAGCCCAGACGCTCATCCCGCTGAGGACAGTCGGTCGGAATGGACAGGTAGTTGCTGCGTTGACCCCAGATGACATTGGAGATCAGGCGGTTGACATCGGAGTGGGAGGTCTCCATGTGACCCAACTCCACATTGGCAGAGCCTACCACCTGCGCACGGATGTCCTGGAAGGTGACATCATCGGTCGCCTTGATCTCGCAGTACCGGAAGCCGAAAAAGGTAAAGGTAGGCCGATATGTCTCCTCTCCCTCGCCCCGCAGTGTGTACTGAATCTTGGCTTTAGCCGACCGATAGTTGATGGAGTAGATCGAACCCTCGGGATTGTCGTTCCCACGGGATTTCAGGCCGCTGTCATTGAGCATCTCCCCAAAACGCACCAGGACGGAAACACCCTTGGCGCCGCTTACGGTAAAGGTGGTCCATCCCACCATATTTTGCCCAAAATCCAGCACAGCCGACTCTCCGCGGGCCAGTGTGAAGGTATTGCCCTCCGGACGTCTGACCACATGGATCCGCCCATACTCACTGCCGTTATCCTCTGTGCCGCAGTAGACCGTCACGCTCTCAGGCAGGCGTGTCAGGTTGGGCCGCACGGTGATGGTGGAGCCGATGTGGGGTGTGACAAACAGATCATGCGTTTCCTCGACAGGCGTATCCCAGGGCATATCGGCCTCCGGCAGGGACAAGGCAGACAGGGTGGGATAGTTGGCATCATATATTTCGCCATCCCAGATGTCTGCGGCCCGGATGGCGCTTCCCCAGGCGGCCTGCCAGCCGACATCGGTATAGATCGCCCTCTCCCCTTGTGCATCCACAAGATGAATGGCAGCCAGAAGGGCGATATGGGTTTCTCCATATGTACCCAGTGCGATCCGTCCATTATACCAACCGGGTGCCACAGCAACCAGCAGGGTATTGTCCCCATCGTGCAGGTAGTCCGCCAGGTTCATGGTGTAGTACAGCGCCCGCTTGCGGAAGTCGGAACAGCCGGGCTTGAGTTCATCATAGGGAGCACTGTCCTCTCTTGATTTTCCGGACCCGACCCGGCGCCCGTTGACCCACACATCATAGATACCCAAGGCCGTCACATCCGTGCGGGCCAATTTGACACCGCTGACTGTGAAGGTCTTGCGGAACAGAGCCACGCCTCCCTTATCTACGATGGGAGCAAACTGATCTGCGGATCCCAGCGGTGTTTCCCATGGGTTCTGCTTTTCGGCCGGCACAGTTCCCTGCGGATTGGCGTATGTGATCCATCGGGCCATACCGTCAGTCATGTAATCCTTGCTCATAACATCATTCATCCTTTCCGTAATGCGGAGCTGACCGCTCCGATTCAGGTACAGTATACCACATTATGCGCCGTTTGGCAAGGGATTATATTTTTTTGTTTGAAAATTATTGGTGAATTTAGATTATCTCTTTAGAAGTTCTTATATG
>CAZQAI010000079.1:0-7411 GCA_964591305.1 uncultured Clostridium sp. | reverse complement strand
TGCAGCCGGGCGAATCAAGGATGCCCCATCTGCACGCCCGATAGTCCGGCTGGGCCGCCGGCTGCTATCACCTGATCACCTGCCTTTGTACTATCTGATTGCCTTTCTGCTGACCCTTGTCATTGAATGCCTGTCACGCCGGTCAGTGGTAGCAGGCTTGATCTTCCCTTTTGAAAATCCACTGGCTTTCCTTGTCAACGTGGGCATTATTTTGCTGACGCTGCACCTGGCTATGCTTTGCCCCTGGCATGTGCCTGTTCTGACGTTGATCAGCGCCGTCTGGCTGGCACTGGGTGTGACAGAATGCATTCTGCTGTCCAACCGGGTTACGCCGCTGACAGCGGTGGATTTCTCCGTGCTGCTCAATGTCATCACCATTATGAACATCTACTTGACCGTGCCTCAGATGGTGCTGATCTGCGCCTCCATATTAGCGGCAGTGGCTGTTGTGGTGGTTCTTTTTATCAAAGTACCCAAACGGCCTGTGTTCTGGAAACGCTTGGGACTCTCAGCCGCCGGTACAGTTGTCGGACTGACGCTGGCGGTGACTGTAGGCTTTGGGACGGACCATCTGTCAAACCAGTTTGCCAATCTCGCAGATGCGTACCGCCATTATGGCTTTACCTATTGCTTCACCTTGAGTGTGGTGGACAGGGGAGTGGACAAGCCGGACGTATACAGCGAGAAGGCGGTCACACACATTTTAGATGAATTGCCTGCTTCCGTCAGTAGCCCGGTGCAGCAAGATCAAACGCCCAATGTCATCATCGTGCAGCTGGAATCCTTCTTCGATGTCCATATGCTTGCCGGCGTGACCTACACGGAGGATCCCATTCCCAACTTCACCGCCCTGTCCGAGTGCTGGCCCTCCGGTGCCTTTGTGGTACCCGTGATCGGGGCGGGCACCGTGAACACCGAGTTTGAGGTGCTGACCGGCATGCGGGTCAGTGATTTCGGCACCGGGGAGTACCCTTACAAGACCGTCATGAGTGACAAGACCTGCGAGACAGCTGCCTATGATTTTCTTCGCTCCGGCTACCGGACTCATGCCATACACAATCACCAGGGGACCTTTTATGCCCGGAATGAGGTGTATACCCACATGGGCTTTGAGTCCTTTACTTCCATCGAATATTTCCTTCATCCCGAGTATAATATGAATACCTGGGCCAAGGACAGCATTCTGACCGATGAAATTCTGTACCTTCTGTCCGATACCGAAGAGCCGGATTTCGTCTTTGCCGTCTCGGTGCAGGGGCACGGCAAGTACCCCACGGATTATACACCTGTCCCCGGGGATGTACAGGTAAGCGGCGGGGTGAGTGAGCCTGAGACACTCAGCCGTCTCAATTACTACCTGTCCCAACTGCATGAGATGGATGCCTTTGTGGGGGCGCTCACCCAGGCGGTCATGGAGTTGGAGGAGGACACTGTGCTGGTCTTTTACGGTGACCACCTGCCCAGCTTCTCACAGGATGAGTGTCTGACTCTGACCACCTCTGATTTTGAAACGCAGTACCTCATAGTGGCCAATTACGATCTGGACATGAGTGCCGCCGGGGAGCCACTGTACGCATATCAGCTCTTCCCTTGCATTATGGAGATGATCGGAAATAACGAGGGGCTCATCAACCGGTTTCACCGCATGCTTAAGGGCTCGGAGGATTACTTGGCCTATCTGTCCGTTCTGGAGTATGACATTCTGTACGGAGCATGCTACGCCTACGGCGGCATCAGCTATCCGGTGATGGATATGAAGCTGGGAAGCCGGGATATCCGGGTCACGGGGTACCGGGTGGAGGAGGACAACAGCTTAACCGTATATGTGACCGGAGATAACTTTACCCCCTACAGTGTGATCGCCATAGACGGGAATCCCAAGGAGACTGTGTATGTGGATGAGCATACTCTGAAAACTAACCTGGGACTGTTTGCGGGTCAGGCCGGTTCGGTGAGTGTGCGACAGGTGACAGATAAGGGGGAGGTGCTGTCGGAGAGCGCACCGTTTCCGGTGAATTCTCCCTGAAAGGACTCAATGTGTATGAAAACGGAAAAAGCAAAGAAAGTCAAGCTGCTGCGTACCCTGACTTTTGCCACAGCTTTTGCGCTGATGGGCATGGGATGCCTTTGCTTTCCGGCAGAGGCCGACGGACAGGAGAACGGGGGCGGATGGATATCGGTATACAGACCGTCAGACCGTGACCTGACAGAGGGCTTGCGTCTCGATGAGGAGGTCGGTACTTCCTACTATGTATCGTCCTCACAGGGATCGGATGATAATGATGGTCTGAGTGAGGACAGCCCGTGGCGAACCTTTGCCCATGTGAATGAGCGGGTGCTGGAGCCGGGGGACAGAGTGCTTCTTCGCCGGGGTGACACCTGGGGAGAGCGGCTGGTCATCCGGGGCAAGGGCCGTGAGGATGCCTGGATCTTTGTGGGCGCCTGGGGAGACCCTGGGGCGGCTCCTCCGGAGATCGCTCTGGGCAACCGTCGGGATGATGTCGCCGTGCTGGTGTCGGATATCACCTCACCGCATGCCGGTGACTGCGGCTTTGCATATATCTGGCTGGATAATCTGCATATCAGCCACACCTGTCTCGGTATCTATGTCCGGGCGGCGGTCAGCGAGCGGAATACCGGCGTGCGCATCACCAACTGCCGCTTCACTGACATTAACTGCCCTGAACTGATGGAGGAAGCGCTGACCTCTACGGCTTGGCTGGCCGAGGAAAAGGGGCAACTGCCTACGCTCCGGGACGGACAGGTGTTTCCTACCGGTGGCGGAGCGTATGAGTACATTTGGCCGACGGCTATCAACTTTGGCGGCCGGCCCGCGGTGCCAATGTCCGCTATCGAGGTGCCCGGCCGGGCGGAGCCCACTGTCCGGGTGACCGGGATCGAGATGTATCAGAATGAATTTGATGGCTGTGTGGTGGCTGTGGGTGCCAACACATATGCCATTCATTACGGCACCGGGCCCGACCAGTGCTTCACATACACCACCAACTGGCGGGTGAGAGGACTGACCGCCCGGAACACCATGACCCTTTTCAATATCGATTCGGCTGACATGGGGTATGACGGCACACCGGGGAGTCAGTGGGGCATTTGGGAGAACTGTCTGGCCCTGTCGGGTATGGAGAAATATTCCATGTCGGCAGGCACTACACAGGCACTGTTCTCCTGTTGCCGGAATCTGTATATCCGCAACAGTCAATTCAATGACTGCCGTAACAACGGATATCCAGATGGGTGCGGCTTTGACTTTGAACGCTCTGTTTTCAACTTTACCCTGGAGAATTGTGTATTCGCCGGAAACCAGGGACAGGGCGTGCTCATGATGCAGACCACTATGGAAAATCAGGTCACAGGAGAGCAGGTGACGACTGAAAATGGCAGCTGTACCCTGAAAAACTGCCTGTTTTATGACAACTTCCGCCAAGTGTATAACAGCAACTATAAGTTCAGTTTTCTCATGTTCAACAAACAGAACACAGACATCCTGCTTGATGGCTGTTTCTTCTATGAACGGGTGATGACAGCGGGCAAGGCGCAGGTGACCATCAACCGGGGCGGAGCAAGGAGGCTGACCCCGGTGGGGCCGGAGACAGCCGGCGTGACCGTCACGGACACCTGCGTCCTGACTGCGGAGAAAGAACTGCCGAGGCTAGAAAAGCTGATGGACTCCCTTGGCCTGTCGGACGCCGCCGTGTCCTACCCGGCTGTGGACAGAGTGTGGATTGAATACACCCGGGAGCCGACACCCGACAGCGATGTCCAGACCGAGCCCCGGACAGAAACGGGATCCGCAACAGAGCCGCCTGTATCGGACACGGCCGGGCCTGCCTCCCCATCGCCTGCCCCCGGTGGGTGTGCTTCCGTGGCGGGAAGTGGGATCATGCTGCTTCCGGCAGTGGCCGGGGCTGTGACGGTCTCCTGCATCAGAAAAAGAAAAGCAGGAAACAGGCAATAGAAACGGATGTATCAGAAAGTATATAAGAGCTGTCATGAAAAGTTAAACCACACCTCACATAAAGAAACGGAGAATCATTTTATGAACATCGTATGTCTTGATATGGAAGGGGTTCTTGTTCCCGAGATCTGGATCGCCTTTGCCGAGGCCACCGGCATTCCCGAATTGCGCCGTACCACGAGAGATGAGCCGGACTACAGCAAGCTGATGGCGTTCCGGCTGGGAATTCTCAAGGAGCATGGACTGGGCCTTGCCGAAATACAGAAGACCATCGCCACCATTGATCCTCTCCCCGGCGCGCGGAATTTCCTGGATACTCTGCGCCGCCAGACCCAGGTCATCATCCTGAGCGATACCTTTGAACAGTTTGCCATGCCGCTGATGGAAAAGCTCAACTGGCCCACCCTGTTTTGCAATTCTCTGCAGGTGGCCGGGAACGGGGACATCACCGGCTATACCATGCGGATCGAGAAGTCCAAGCTGACCACGGTCAAGGCGCTCCAGTCCATTGGCTTTGAAACCATCGCCGCCGGGGACAGCTATAACGATCTGGGTATGATCCGGGCCAGCAAGGCCGGCTTCCTGTTTAAATCCACCGACAGAATCAAGGCTGATAACCCCGATTTGCCGGCCTACGATGAGTTTGACGACCTGCTGGCCGCCATTCGGCGTGCACTGTGACAGCATCAGGGGCACCGTGTGTGCGGTGCCTGTACCCCGGGCCGGCGTATGATTGTGCGTCGGCCCGCATCTGCCCCATGTAATTAACGTATTGAATAAGGAATGACCGTAGCATTATGAAAATCTTTTTCCGCTTTTTCCGCGCCTACCCACGGGAGAGTATCTTGGCTCCGCTGTTCAAACTGCTGGAGGCCTGCTTTGACCTGCTGGTACCGCTGGTGGTGGCCCGGATCATCGACCGCGGCATCACAGGCGGCGATGTGACATACTCTTGGCAGATGGCCGGTGTGCTGGTGCTCTTGGCTGTGGTAGGCCTTTGCTGTACCGTGATTTCCCAATTCTTTTCGGCAAAGGCGGCTGTGGGGACGGCTACTCAGCTGCGCCGGGATCTGTTTGCCCATATGCAGTCCTTTACCTATGCCCAGACCGACCGGGTGGGCACCGCCTCCATGATCACCCGCATGACCAGCGACATCAATCAACTCCAATCCGGCATCAACATGACCCTGCGGCTGACTTTGCGTTCTCCGATCATTGTGCTGGGCGCCATGGCCATGGCGTTCACCATTGATGTCCGCCTGGCGTTGATCTTTGCAGCCGCCATTCCCATTTTGGCGCTTGTGGTGTTCGGCATTATGCTGGGCGGCATTCCGCTATACCGCCGTGTGCAGACCAAGCTGGACGGCGTGACCGGTGTGACCCGGGAAAATCTCAACGGCGTTCGTGTGATCCGGGCCTTCAATAAGCAGGAGGAGGAGATCAACCGCTTTGACAAGGTCAACCGGGAACAGACAGCTCTCCAGAACAAGGCGGGTCGTCTGTCCGCCCTGATGAATCCTCTGACCTATGTGCTGGTCAACCTGGCGGTCGTGTGGCTGATTCAACAGGGCGGCATGGCCGTGGACACCGGACGCATCACACAGGGTGAGGTGGTGGCCCTTGTCAACTACATGGCGCAGATTCTGATCGAGCTTGTTAAGCTGGCCAACACCATTTTCCTGGTCACCAAGGCAGTGGCCTGCGGCAACCGGGTGGGGGCCGTGCTGGATATGCCTGCCGGAATGCAAGTGCTCCCTGATCCGGACGGCTGTCCCAAAGAGGCGCCTCAGCCGGCGGTGGTCTTTGACCATGTGTCTTTGACCTACGAAGGAGGCGGCGAGGCGGCCTTGCATGATGTGACCTTTACCGCCGCCCCGGGGGAGACTGTGGGGATCATCGGCGGCACCGGATCGGGCAAGACCACACTGATCAACCTGATTCCCCGGTTCTACGACGCCACTGAAGGGCAGGTGCGTGTCATGGGGCGGGATGTGCGGAGCTACGATCCGGCCGTCCTGCGCGGTATGATGGGGATGGTGCCTCAGAAGGCAGTGCTGTTCAAGGGAACAGTGCGATCCAATCTGCTCTGGGGGGATGAAGCGGCTGACGATGCGACTCTGTGGCAGGCTCTGGAGGATGCCCAGGCCGCCGATTTCATCCGGCAGAAGGAGGGGGGACTGGATGCACCGGTGGAGCAGAGAGGCCGGAACTTCTCGGGCGGTCAGCGCCAGCGGTTGACGATAGCCCGGGCCCTGGTGGGACGTCCGGCCATCCTGATCCTGGACGACAGCGCCTCTGCCTTGGATTTTGCCACTGACGCCCGTCTACGCAAGGCTCTGCGGGCCCTGCCTTACCGTCCCACCACCTTCATCATTTCCCAGCGTACCTCCTCCATCCGGGCCTGCGATCAGATCCTGGTGCTGGATGAGGGGCATGTGGTGGGCAGGGGGACACATGAGTCCCTGCTGACCTCCTGCAGTGTGTATCGGGAAATCCATGAATCACAGTTCAAGGGGGGTGAGGAGGCATGAGCCGTACCGGAACGAAAAAGAAACAGACCATGAGCCGGGGGGAAACCCTGGCGACGCTGCGTAAGGTGTTGCACTACCTGAGTACCTACCGGCTGGCCTTTGCCGGATCGTTGATCCTGTCTGTGGCGGTGGTGGTTCTGACCCTGTACCTGCCGGTGCTGACGGGGCAGGCCATCGACTTGATCGCGGCAGCCGGGCAGGTGGATACAGACGGCATCCTTCCCATCCTCAGCCGGGCGGCGGTGGTCATTGCAGTCACAGCCCTGTGTCAGTGGCTGATGAATATCGTCAATAATCACATCACCTTTGGTGTCGTCCGCCGTCTGCGGCAGGACGCTTTCAATCGCATCCAACGCCTTCCCCTGGCCTATCTGGATCGACGGCCGGTGGGAGACATTGTCAGCCGGGTGGTCTCTGACGCAGACCAGGTCACGGACGGTCTGCTCATGGGCTTCTCCCAGCTGTTTACCGGGGTGCTCACTATCCTGGGAACCCTCTGCTTTATGCTGACGATCAACCCTCTGCTGACGGTCTGGGTGGTGCTGATCACACCCCTGTCGTTGTTCGCCGCCTCTTTTGTGGCCAGAAGGACGCATGCGCTGTTTTCCGAGCAGTCCAGGATCCGGGCCGAGCAAACCGCCCTTGTGGACGAGATGATCGGCTGTCATAAGGTGGTGGCTGCCTTCTCGCATGAGGACGAGGCCCTTCGTGACTTTGACCAAGTGAATAACCGGCTGGAGGGCGTATCCCGACGGGCTACTTTCTTCTCCTCTCTGACCAACCCCTCTACCCGTTTTGTCAACAATCTGGTATATGCCGGGGCCGCCATGTGCGGGGCGCTGATCGCTCTGTATGCCCCCTTTGGTATGACCCTGTCTGTGGGGGAGCTGTACTGTTTCCTGTCCTC
>CAZQAI010000078.1:0-7480 GCA_964591305.1 uncultured Clostridium sp. | reverse complement strand
AAAGTTCTTTGGGGGGTCTGGGCGCTCCTCCGTTCCCCGGCTGAACTGTAACCCTATGCAGAAACTGTAATCGAAAAAAATTAAAAAAATACTTGACAAAATGGGTGTTGTATGGTATAATACCGAACTGTAGTGCATCAATGTTTTTGACCCATTAGCTCAGATGGTAGAGCACATGACTTTTAATCATGGTGTCCGGAGTTCGAGTCTCCGATGGGTCACCAGTAGCATATAAACCGAATTTATTGGTGTATATTCATTCCAAAGTCTTTATGACTGAAACAAAGCACTCGTCCATAAAGGCAGTGAGACATAAGGAAACAGTCGGAAAATTATGGCTTTTGCTTGGTAAACGAAAAAAGAAAAAATCTATGTGTTTGAAAAACATTCACATAGTTTTTTCATTTTCAGCAATGTACAATTTGATCTTTTCAGCGTTCCGGCAGAACGATAGCCGAACATTACGCAGCCGCATATAAAGCGGCCGCGAATTGTCATGAGAAAACGAAATTTTATATTCTCCCATATAACACATTCAGCTCACGGAAAAAATCTCGGTCGATGGAGTCCTTCTGCGCTTTTGTCACACGGTAACGCCAGTTGCCATGAGGTTGACCCGGCACATTCATTCGAGTATCGGCGCCGTAACCAAGCAAGTCCTGAATAGGTAGCATGGCAAGCCCGGCACAGCTGGCAAACAGCGAGCGAATAATGGCTCGACAACTGTCCGGGCAGTTCCAGTCTTCGGCCGTAAAACCACAGTAACGCAAGGTACGTCTTCTGGTTGTCTCATCAGCTTCCCATATGTACCCAAGTAGAGTGTTGTTGTCGTGTGTACCGGTGTAAGCCACCGTATTGGGGGTGTAGTTGTGGGGCAGGTGGATGTTGTGTGGGTCTCCGTCGAAAGCGAATTGAATGACCCGCATGCCCGGAAAACCGCTATCCTGGACAAACCGAGCCAGGGATGGCGTACTTTCTCCTAAATCTTCAGCCACGATGAGTGCCCGGCGGCCGGTGACGGTTTCTATATCGGCAGCCGCTTGCTTAAGACGATGCACAAGCTGCATGCCCGGGCCCTTCACCCACACTCCTTCTCGGGCACTCTGCGCCGTGGCGGGAATGCTCCAGTAAGATTCGAAGCCCCGGAAATGGTCAATGCGTACTCCGTCAAATAAGTTGAGCATATGTGTCATTCTGCCAGTCCACCAGGTAAACCCGTCTTGCTCCATTCGTTCCCAGTTGTACAGCGGATTACCCCAAAGCTGGCCGTCTGCTGAGAAATAATCGGGAGGACACCCGGCAACATGCTGGGGTGTTCCGTCTGCATCCAGATCAAATATGGCACGGTTGGACCAGACATCACAGGAATCGTATGCTACATATATGGGCATATCTCCCATAATTTTTATGCCACGGGCGGCGGCGTAGTCATGGACGGTCTGCCATTGTTTCATGAAATGGTACTGAATGAAGGCCCAGGCAAAATATTCCGCTTTATATGCTACGCTCTCCGCATGTTCGCTCTCTTCTGTCCGCCACTCATACCAGGGTGTATCTCCATTGAGTCTTCGCAGCGCCATGAAGTGGCAGAATGTTTCGATATATGGCTGAGATGCAATGAAATCTGCTATGGTTTGCTTTGTGTATTGATCGACCCGTGAAGAAGCCAGCCGGAGCAGATCAAGCCGTGTGTTATCCAGCATTTCGTATTCACAACTGTAAGGAGTTTTTTCTTTGATAGCCTTCAACTCATCGGCACACAGGTATCCATCTTGCTGCAATTGTCGCAAATCCACAAAATAAGGGTTGCCCCCGAAAGCGGAGAAAGATTTATACGGAGAATGGTATTCATCGGCCATGCAAAAGGGCAGTACCTGCCACCATCCGAATCCACAGTCAGCCAGAAAATCAATGAAATCGCAGGCTTCTCTGCCAAAGCCCCCGATGGAATCGGTGCCCCACAGGGCAGAAATCGGCAGTAATACGCCGGAGGCGCGATCAAGCTTCATAAAACACCTCTACACAAATTTATCACATATCCAGGTTCCGGAATGCTGCAGTCAATGCGCCTCGTACCAGTTCTCGCCGATGTGTGCTTCGGCTACCAGGGGGACGGACAGATTGGCTGCCCTTTCCATCTCCTCTTTGAGAATAGCCAGGGCTTGTTTTGCACAGTCTCGGGATGCTTCCACGATCAGTTCGTCGTGCACTTGGAGGATCATCCTGGCGTCAAGGCCACGTTCTGCCAGGGTTCTATGAACACGGATCATGGCCATCTTGATGATGTCAGCGGCTGTGCCTTGAATGGGGCTGTTCATAGCGATCCGTTCTCCGAACTTCTTGCGGGTCTTATTGGATTCACTCAGTTCCGGAATCATACGCCGTCGTCCGAATTGCGTGGTTACATACCCCTGTGCATAAGCTTTCCTGACGATCTCGCCTAGGTAACGTTCAATATCCGGGTAGCTGTCCATATAGCTGTCTATATAGGATTTCGCCTCGGCTCGTGAGATATGCAGATCCTCGGCCAGGGAGAAATCCCCCATACCGTACATCAGGCCGAAATTGATGGCTTTGGCTTTCTTTCTCTGTTCAATAGAGACATGCTCCTTGTCCACCCCAAAGACCCGGCTGGCGGTGTCCGTGTGGATGTCGAAACCCGATAGAAACGCTTCCCGCATGGCGCTGTCCCCGGCGATGTCCGCCAGTAGACGCAACTCAATTTGAGAGTAGTCGGCGTCGATCAGGACCCTGTCCGGAGTTGATGGAATGAAAAATTTACGCATCTCTCTTCCCAGCTCGGTGCGGATGGGGATATTTTGCAGATTCGGCTCGGCGGAGGAAAGCCGCCCGGTGGCCGTACCGGTTTGTTTGAAAGTGGTATGAATGCGTCCTTCGCTGTCTGCCACTTTGAGTAATCCTTCCACATAGGTGGAGCGAAGTTTGGTATATTGCCGGTAATCCAGAATATCGTCAATAATAGGATGGTAGCGTCTCAGCCTCTCTAATACCTCGGCCCCTGTGGCGTAACCAGTTTTGGTTTTCTTTCCGGCCGGAAGCATGAGGGTCTCAAACAACACCTCCCCTAATTGTTTGGGGGAATTGATGTTGAAAACAGTGCCGGCCATGGTGTAGATACGGGACTCCAGATCGCTGATCATGACGTCCAGCGTCTGCCCGTAAACATGGACAGCCTGGCGGTCGATTTTAAACCCGCTCAGTTCCATGTCTGCCAGCACAGCAGCCAGCGGCATCTCAATATCATAAAACACCTGATCCTGTTCTGTGGCGGTCAGCCGATCGGTCAACGGTTTTACCAGATCCAGGATCAGTGGCAGATCATTCTCGCCTGGGGCCATAGGGTGATTCAGCCAGGACAGAGAAAGTCTCTCCATGCCGTAATCGTTCATGCCGGCTTCCAATACATAGGCAGCCAGCATGACATCAAAGGCACAGGAACGGAAATGAACATTCCACCCTTCCAATGTCTTATACACCGTCTTACAGTCGTGGCAAACAAAACGGCGGGAGGGGTCCTTCAGAAATGCCGTTATGATCTCAGGAGAGGATGTCTCATCAAGAGGGCAAGCCCACATTTTTCCTGCCTGGTACATCACCAGGGCATTTTTTCTGCAAGTCAAGGCATATTCACCTGTTGGCAGAGTTGACAGTTGATCAGCCGTACGTGTCTGGAGTGGCAGAGTGGCCGATACAGCTACATCGTGAGCAAGATGGGGAGTCGGAGTTGACTGTCTATCAGCCTCCTTAACGGATACAGCTCTATCCTCCTTCGGTTCCTCCGCAGAGGATACCTTGTCTGACAGGTGTTCCATCTCAGTAGCCGGCATAAGGCCAAACCGTTTGATAAAGCCGGAAAATTCATATTTGGTAAACAGGGACAGAGCGGTATCCCGATTCATGGGATGCGTGGTCAGATCATCCAACGTTAAGCCTAAGGGAACATCCCGCCGGATGCGAGCCAAGGCCTGGGACATATATGCGCTTTCTTTGCCATCTGTCAGCTTCCGGCGTGCCGAGGGGGTGAGAGGGGCATCCGGGAGTGCCTGATACACTCCATCCAGAGAACCGTACTCCGCGATCAGTCGGAGAGCGGTTTTTTCGCCGATCCCGGGGACGCCGGGAATATTGTCGGATGAATCTCCCATGAGGGCCTTGACATCGACAAAGCGGTCAGCGGGGACGCCGTAACGGGATATGAAAGCGGCCTCGTCCATGTCAACGGTTTCGCTGTTACCTGCCAACAGTACGTGCACACGGGGACCTATCAGTTGAAGTGAATCCTTGTCCCCGGTCAGCAGGTAGGCTGTACAATCTTCTGCCGTTTCGGCCATGGCGGATATGGTACCCAGGATGTCATCGGCTTCGTAGCCCTCCATGGACAGAATATGCAAGCCCAGCATGTCGGCAAACTCCCGTGATACCGGCATCTGCCGAGCTAACTCCTCCGGCATGGCATGACGGCCTGCCTTATAGTCAGCATACATGGTATGCCGAAAGGTAGGAGCTTTCAGATCATACGCAATAGCAGCATAAGCAGGATGGAGTGACTCCAATTGCTTGGAGATGATATTGACCATGCCAAACAGGGCATTGGTGGGAAAGCCTTCCCGATTTGACAGCAGTCGAATGCCGTAAAAGGCACGGTTGAGGATGCTGTTCCCGTCTATACATAGAAGATTTTTCATGATCTGCTTATCCCTTCTGTTCCCATATAATACGCCTGAGTATATAGTAAGTATACCATGTCCGGGGGTATTTGTCAAGTTTTTACTTGATCATGAGTGAAATTTATGTTCGACTTGTTTTGAACGTTGTGGGAGTCCCAGGACTTTTTCAAGAAACTTCAGGTGTTCTCCCGCCCTTCGGCTGAACGGACGCCACGGAGTAAAAATACGCGTTGGCACCTGGGATCTGGCAGAACCGCATCTTGCGTCACCCTCCTTGCTGTTCCGGCATATGCTGTTGTGACCGGAGTGCAATCCGGCAGGAAAGGAGCAGAAAGTCTGCATGTTGCTTACAAAACCGTATATAAGGGAGAGGGCAATGTCATATGCCCAAACCTGGGCGTTGTCCAGAAACCCCTTGTTTGTGAATTTCAGCGGACGGGGCGGCGACTGTACCGCCTTTGCCTCGCAGTCCCTGCTGGCCGGGAGCTGTACCATGAACTATACCAAGGACCTCGGCTGGTATTACATCTCCACCGAGGACAGAGCACCTGCCTGGTCCGGAGTGGAATTCTTTTACGATTTCATCACCCAACAACCGGCCTTCCGCAGCGAGAATGGCGGTGTTGGCCCATACGGAAGGGAAGTGGAGGCGTATGAAGTGGTCGAAGGGGACTTCATTCAGCTTGCTGACCGAACCGGAGATTTCTATCACACGTTGGTCATCACAGGCTTTGAGCCGGGTGACATCCTTGTTTGCGCTCATTCGGATGATTCCCTGAACCGCCGTCTGTCCACATATAATTACGCCTCTCTGCGGTACATTCATATCGACGGAGTGGCTATAGAGGTAGCCGATGATAGCTGTTATGAGGCCTTGATTGAGGGGGAGGCCATCCTTGTCAACCAACCGCCGGCGAATGACCAGACGGGAGAAGAGACTCCCGCCGTTCCGGAGCAGGAAGATGCACAACCGCAACCGCAACGTGAGGAATCCGGGATAAATAATCCACAGATACAAATGTAGAAATAAAACACGGGGAAATCCTGCTGGGAAGGGTTTCCCCGTGTCAATGTAACATTCTTATGCCTGTTCCTTGAGTTCCTTGATGACCTCGAATACACTTTTTACCGGAATTACCCTCATGCCCTCCAGAGTGAGAGGGCGTTTTTCGGTATTCCGATAGGGAACAATAGCCTTTGTAAAGCCCAGCCGCGCGGCTTCATGAGCTCGTTGTTCCAGGTTGGATACACTGCGAACCTCACCGGCAAGACCTAATTCGCCGATGACGATCAGATCGTCGGGCACCACACGATCGGTCAAGGAAGAGATAAGGGCTGTTGCTATGGCCAGGTCTGCCGCCGGTTCTCCGATGGACAGGCCTCCGATGACATTCAGATACACATCGTTCTGGTAGAATTTCAGCCCCAGTCGTTTCTCAAGAACGGCCAGGATTAGGTATACTCGGTTGTAGTCCACCCCATTGCTGGTACGCCGGGGGGAAGGGAACACCGTGGGTGTCACCAGCGCCTGAATTTCAGCAATCAGAGGGCGTGTTCCCTCCATGGTGCACAGCGCACAGTTGCCGGAGACATTCTTGGGCCGTCCTGCCATCAGCATCTCGGAGGGATTCGCAACCTCCAGCAGGCCTTTGTCAGTCATCTCAAATACACCGATCTCGTTGGTGGAGCCATACCGGTTTTTGACCGCCCGGATGATGCGGTATGCCTGTTGCCGTTCTCCTTCAAAGTACAGCACCGCATCCACCATGTGCTCCAGCACTTTGGGACCGGCAATACCACCCTCCTTGTTAACGTGTCCCACTAACAGCATAGAGGTTCCCTCCGCCTTGGCCTTGTTGATAAAGGTCAGGGCGCACTCCCGCACCTGCGTGACAGACCCGGGTGCCGAATTGATACGATCGGAATAGATGGTTTGAATGGAATCGAGAATCATGACGTCCGGCTTTATGCGATCGGATTCAGCCAGAATATGTTCCAGGTTGGTTTCGGTCAGAATGTATAAATTCTCACCGGCCACACCAAGGCGGCGGGCACGGAGCTTTAGCTGTCCTCCCGATTCCTCTCCGGACACATACAGCACCTTGCGGCTTTGGCCCAGACAGTCTGAAATTTGCATGAGAAGAGTAGATTTTCCTATACCCGGTTCACCGGAGAGCAGAACCACAGAGCCGGTAACCAATCCGCCTCCCAGTACACGGTCAAGCTCGCCAAGGCCGGTTTCCGAACGCATGTAGGAGGGAAGAGACAATTCGGCATATGGCATGGCGCGGCTCTCACCCGGAGCCCCCATGGAGGAGCGGCGTGTAGCAGGGGACCGATCGGCAGCCGGTTCCTGTTCCATAACCTCCTCTGCCAGGGTGTTCCATCGGCCGCAATGGGGGCACTTTCCCATCCATTTGGGAGACTGGGCACCGCACTCGGTGCAGACAAATACAGCTTTTGGAGTTTTCATAGATACCTTCCTTTCGAGCATGGCCCGTCCCATATACGACATACGCATTAATTAAGGCACGAACGCACAATTCGGGTGGCGCCTTTTGCACGGCCGAAATTGTACGGTGGTGCCATAAGGTAACCACGATACAGGTCCCTGAGTGCCTTATTACGCGATGCTGCTGTCACCATAGTATATCATTATATCACCGCATGATGTACAGATTATGAACAAGAGTGGGCTACATCATTATTTTTTTGTTACAGTTCAGCCACCCTCTATAATACCGCTCCCTTTTCCACTGTAATGTATTGAAAGTTCTTTGGGGGTCTGGGGG
>CAZQAI010000077.1:0-7615 GCA_964591305.1 uncultured Clostridium sp. | reverse complement strand
TCCACTGTAGAGTGGGGCGAGGGGCCCCGCGACTGCGTTTATATTATGTTGGGTGTCATGAACGCCGGTTTTCCGGAAAAGTCATCACGATAAATTCAATACATAATAATTGTATTGAAAGTTCTTTGGGGGTCTGGGCGCTCCTCCGTTCCCCGGCTGAACTGTAACAAGCATTTACTTTTGCCCTGCCAATCTGATAAATTCGCTTGACAAATCCGTTTGCATATGGTACAATTTGCCCGAACAGACAGGGCATTCCGGCACTGCACACCATCAGCCGGAATCAGTCAATCTGGCAGAGATCGGAGTAAATACATAACATGAAAAAGCTGAATCGTGAAAAACTGAGGGAAGATTTGGAGAGGCGCATGGCTGCCGACCAGCAAGACGGACGGGTCGGTGGTGCGGGCCTATGTGTCATGCAAAACGGGGAGGAGCTGTACAAGGGGTATTTCGGCAAGAAGAGCTACGCAACCGGCGAGGATATGGGGGATGGCGATCGGGTGATTTTCCGCCTGGCCTCCATGACAAAACCTGTCACCACTGTGGCAGCGTTGATTCAGGTGGGCCGGGGTTTTCTTGATCTGGACGAACCCATCGGACGTCTCCTTCCCGGCTTTGACGAGATGTACCTGGGTGGCTTTGAGTCGGGGCATAACCTGATCCGTTTGGGCAAGGCCAGGACGCCGCTGACACTGCGTATCCTGCTCAATCACACCAACGGTCTGGGCAGTATGGAAGTGGGGGATATTCAGTTCGGTCGAATGACAGCGGAGGACAGGCAGGATCTGGCCCATGTAGCGGACTACTTTTCACGCACAGCCTTGTCCTTTGAGCCAACGACCTTCCAATATTACAGCGCCACGGCTGCATTTGATGTGGCAGCCCGCCTGGTGGAGCTGACGTCCGGGCAGCCCTTTGACTGCTTTGTCAAGCAGAACATTCTGGATAAATGCGGCATGACCGACACCACCTTTACCCCTACCGGGGAGCAATGGAGCCGCATGGTGACCATGCACAACCGTGAAGCGGACACCGACGCCCCCGGACGCAGCGTGGATGCTGCCACCGTGCCGGGTTGTATCTTTGAAGATTTTCCCGTGACCTGGTTCAGCGGCGGGGCAGGACTGTGTGCCACCATGCCGGACTATGTGCGCTTTGCCGAGATGCTTTGCCGGGGTGGCGTGGCCGCAGACGGCACTCGGGTGCTGCCGGACGAGCTGGTCAGGGCCATGGGGACGGCTACCGTACCCGTGTCCGTTATGCCGGGGCCCATACAGTGGGGTCTGGGCGTGCGGGTCATTACGGCGGCGGACTATCAGCTCCCACTCCATACTTTTGGCTGGAGCGGCGCTTACGGCACCCATTTCTGGGTAGACCCGGACAATCAGATCACGGCCGTCTACATGAAGAATTCCCGGTATGACGGCGGCGCCGGCGCCCGCACCGCCTGGCTGTTTGAGCAGGATGTGTACGGGGCGGCAGAATGAAAGGCATGTGAGGAGACATCAGTATGATCAAGAGACATGAAGCCGACCTTGCCGAGCTGTCAGAGCGCATTGCGTTGAATGAGCGGCGCCTGACCGAGCCCTACTATCAGATGCCCGAAGTTTTTCAGCCGCCGGAGGCGTCCTGGCCCGGCGACAAGGAGGGGCGCGCGCTGCTGGCCTTTGTCAGCCACTATAAAATGACAGGCAGAATCAATCCCTGCATGGAGGCTTTGCTGACCGAGCTGCCATCCCATACCAATCGGTACCTGTACTTCGGGCCGGAGGCCGGGGAGGAAATTTTTGAGCAGCAGCTGTCCGGACATTCCTGGCTGCTCCGAGGACTTTGCGAGCACTACGAGCAGTTCCGGGACGAATTTTCTCTCCGTGTTCTGCGTTCCGTGACAGAACATCTTTACCTGCCTACATCGGGGCGGTACCGCAGTTACCCGGTGAATCGAGACCCGGAGGAACTGCATTCCGGCGGAGTCAGCGGGCACAGCACCGGGACCTATGCGCACTGGAAACTATCCACCGATATAGGCTGTGCCTTTATGAGCATTGACGGCTTATCTCATGTATACAAGGTCACCCAAGATGAACGGGTCAGGGCTCTGGTGGATGAGATGATCAGGACGTGGTGCGCCATCGACAAAGTGGCCCTGTGTGCCCAGACCCACTGTACCCTGACATCCGCCCGTGGGATGCTTCGCATGTACCAGCTGACCGGTGAGCCTCACTACCTCACGGGGGCCAAGGACATTTTCAACCTGTATGTGTTTGGCCGCGGCATGGATGCCGCCTTCCAGAATCTCAACTGGTGGGGGCGGCCTGACACCTGGACAGAGCCCTGTGCCATTGTGGATTCTCTCATGGTGTCGGGGGAACTCTACCGGATCACGCGGAAGGACAAGTACCGCCGGTGCGCCGCCCGAATCTACCAAAACGGCTTTGCTTCCGCTCAGCGTCCCAACGGCGGAGCGGGAACGGACAGCGTGGTTTTCCCGGGTGCTCCGGGCTTTGCCGCCTGCGATACCCTCCGTCTGCTGAGTTATGAAGCGCCCTTCTGCTGCACCATGCGACTGGCCGAAGGATTGTGGTACGCAAAGGTCAACCGTGACATGCTGTACTGTGAGACTGTGGAGACCCGGGACGGGAAGATGATGGTGCACTGCGATGAGTATGGCCGCTACATGTGCGGCGACCTGGTGCTGGCAGTGCCGTCCCTTGCGGGGAATCCGTCGGATACTCAGGCAGTTGAGGACGTGTCAAGTTGCGGATGGCGTCTGCCCCCCGCCGCTGTCACGGTGGACGGTCATGCTCTGGTTCCCCTCATCAAGTATTACAAGCTGCCTGACCGGGTGGCCGTTTCCCTGCAGCAACGGCTGCTGTTCCGGGGAGAGGTGCCAGGGAACGGGGGAGAGACGCCGGAGGAAACTTCTTGAAAGAAGTTTCCCCCGGGCTCCCTTCAAGAACTTCAAATCATAATGATCGGATAGCGATTGGATTTTGATTGTCTGCAGGTGCGGACGGTACGGATTATAGTACAATGAAAAGAGAGAATAGTCAATGGCCTTTTTTCCGGCCTTGATGTATAATGTAGTGGGTCATGCTGCTGCTTGGACATCTCCGTGAAGGGGAATGCCACCAGGTAAGAAAGGAATGGTTGTCTATATGGGAAATGAAGTAATCAGAGGAATGGGCTACGCTCACATGGCGCTGGGTTGCGCGGATTTTGAGCGGTCACTGACTTTTTATCAAGCGCTGGGCTTGCGTCTGTTTACCCAGTGGGGGGTGGAGGGAAGCCGCATCGCCCTCATGGACATCGGCGACGGTGGCATGCTGGAGCTGTTTGAAAAACCGGGTATGACGCCAGGTGAGGGTGGCGCTCCTTGGCTGCACTTTGCCTTTGCGGTGCAGGATGTGGACGCGGCATACACACTGGCCCTGCATGCCGGAGCTCAGGCCCTCAAGCCTCCGGCGGAGATGCCGTTGGATGCTCATCCCCGCCGCATCACGCTGCGGGTGGCCTTTGTCAAGGGGCCGTCCGGGGAGGAGCTGGAATTCTTCAAGCAGCTGGTCAACCGCTTCTGACGGCATACAGTGCCCCGTACAATAGGCCGGTTACGGTCAAAAAAAGCAAGAAAGGTTGAGCCCATCATGAAGAAATGCGGACTGACCGTCCTTTGGACGGTGATATTGACGTTTTTGAGTCTGACCCTGACGCTGGTTGCCTGCACGGAGGGCCCCGCCCCAGCAGAAACCGATCCCGCCGCCGACATTGAAACTGAACATGAATCTGAACAGGAGGAATTCACAACCATGAAAACAGAGATGACCGATCCCGCAATGAATCCCCCCACCGAAGCCGCCACCGAAGCCGTCACCGAAGTTTCGACCGAAGCTACCACAGAGGCGGCCACAGAGACGCCTTGGGCGGGAGAAAATTCCGGCTTGACACGTGAGGACGGCGTGCCCAAAAAGTACATCACGCTGAGCTTCGACGACGGCATCACCCAGGACCTTAAGATGATCGAAATTCTGAAAAAGTATAACTGTCCCTGCACCTTCAATATCAACACCGGTTTGTACGGAGCCAACTGGACATGGGTGGCGGATGCGCTGAACAGCCCGGGACTGTCCCATCTGCGTTGGACAAAGGAGCAGCTGGAGAGCGGTATTTATGACGGCTTTGATGTGGAGGTTCACACCCTGAACCATGGGTCCCTTAAGAACATGACAGACAAACAGGTGATCCGGGAGGTAGGCAAGGACGCACAGAACATCGCCGGGCTGTTTGGGGCCAAGCCGGTGGGTATGGCGTACCCCGGCGGTGATACCGAGTACAACGACCATACTATTGATGTCATTGTGGCCAACACCGACATCCGCTTTGGCCGGGGCATTACCTCTACCTACGGGTTTGCCCTCCCACAGTATTTCATGACATGGCAGCCCACCTGCTCCTTCAGTGACGGACGGCTCATGAGCCTGACCAAACAGTTCATAGAGGCCGAGTGCACCGAGGATATGCTGCTCTATGTCTGGGGCCATGCCTATGAGCTGGATGCATTCAACACTTGGGAACGCTTTGATGAGTTCATCAGAACCATCACCGAGGCAGCCGCTGAGGATGACACCATCGTGCTGGTGACCAACGCCGAGTTCTACCAGCTGTTCAAGGATCAGATTCCCGCCTGGAAGAGTGCGGACTGACGGGTAATGGTCACGCATCGCTGAAAGAAAGGACGCAGTCATAACAATGAGCATCATGTTCTATACGCCCTGTGCCACGCCACGCCCCATCCGACTGAGTGAAGCGACCCGGCAGTTTGCCTGGGAGTCTCTGCACGGCAAATACGGCGACGAGGCCATGACACACATGGCCGTCCCGCTGGATTATGAGTCGGAGGCGGCTGACTTTGAGGGCCTATCGGATTACGATATCCATGACCTGGCCATCAGAACGATTGCCAGGGACGCCCCCCTGCGGCTGTGTCCAGATGAACGGATCGGCGGGGCGGCGACGCTGGGTATGGCCATCGGAGCCCGGATCCCGGCTACCAAGGACGGCCAGCCTCTCCAATGGGGGTGAACCACCTGACTGTCGATTTCTTCCCCGCTGTCAGGGAGGGCCTTGATGCCTGGGAGGCCCGGCTGGATGCCCGCATAGCCCGGGCAGAGGGGAGGTATTGACGAACCGTCAACGTGCTTTCCTGACCAGCAGCAAACGCACACTGACCGCCATGCGTCTGTGGCACCGGCGATATCTGGAGGCTACCGAGACTGCCCGGCCCGATCTGCATGCCCTGCTCGAGCAGGTACCCTTTGGCCCGGCCGCAGCTTTCATGAAGCGGTGCAATCGCTGTGGTTTTGCTTTGCCTTTACCCGCCTGACCGGCAACCGGCCGGGACTGGGTCGGATCGATCAGCTGCTGGGCCCCTATCTGGATGCTGATCTGGCCGCCGGGCGGCTGACCGAGGAGGAGGCGCGGGAGATTCTGGCTTCCTTCTTTATCAAGGGCTGTGAGTGGATTCAGAGCCACACGCCGCGGGGTTCCGGGGATGCCCAGCATTACCAGAACATTGTGCTGGGCGGCATAGACAGGGAGGGGTGTGTGATCACCAACCGGGTCACCTACCTCATCCTGGACGTGGTGGAGGAGCTGTCCATCTCTGATTACCCCATCACCGTGCGGCTGTCGGAGAAAAGCCCGGAGCGACTGATGTGCCTGGTGTCACAATCCCGAGACCCAGCCGGTGCACCCGGTGCTGATCTGGACTCCGCAGAGCTGCGTGGGGTGCGGAGGCTGTGTGCCGGCATGTCCCACCGGGGCACGGTCGGTGAGGACGGCTGTAGAATCCGACAATACGGCTTACGGCCGGGCCGATACCCAAACCGGCGATGCATGCCCGGAGGACGCTCCGGGGGGCGTCCTGATGTATGATCGCACCCTCTGCATCGGATGCGGCGCTTGTGCCGCTGCCTGTCCGGCCGGGGCCTGTGAGCTGTCTGCTCAGCCCATGACGACAGAGGAGATCGTCCGGCTGGTTCTGCGGGACAGCACCTTTTATGCGGGCCGGGGCGGCGTCACACTCTCCGGCGGGGAGCCGCTGATGCACCCGGGGTGATGCCCCTGATGGATGCCCTGCTGGAGGCCGGTGTGTCCATAGCGGTAGAGACCGCCGGAGCGGTGCCGGCCTCCCACATGGAAGCCGCCGCCCGGCGGGCAGACCTGTTTCTTTATGACCTCAAGGACACCGACCCTGAGCGGCTGCGCCGGTACTGCGGAGCCGATCTGACACATATACTGGATCATCTCAGGCTGTGTGACCGCACCACACAGGGCAGAGTGCGCCTGCGGTGCATTCTGGTGCGGACGATCAACACAGACCCCGCCCATTACCGGGCCGTGGCCGAGGTATGGCGCTCCCTGACCCGATGCGAGGGGGTGGAGCTGATTCCCTACCACGCCTACGCCGGCTCCAAGGCCGAGCGGATAGGACGCCCTGACAACGGCCGGCCGGACTGGGTTCCCTCCCTGGAGGATGTGGCCGAGGCCCGCCGCATGCTGCGTGATCTGGGTGTGCCGGTGATATGAAGGCAGGGAACAGGAGCCGGGTGGGGCTGATACGAGGCATATGGGGACAGTATGTCCATGGATGAACAAGATCAATACAGAAAGAAAGGCAGGAGGCCCGGACATATGGAGGTCAGGAAAAGCTACACCAAGGAACAGCTCAAGATACTGAATCTGCTGGCGAAGGAGTATCCCTCCATCCCGCTGGCCAGCGCCACACTGGTCAATCTGACGGCTCTGTGCAGTCTGCCCAAGGGTACCGAGCATTTCATGAGTGACCTGCACGGGGAGTCGGAGGCCTTTGAGCACATTCTCAATAACTGCTCCGGGGTCATCCGGGAGAAGGTGGACAGCATTTTCTACCGTACCATGTCAGAGGAAGAACGCCGGGCTTTCTGCACCCTGATTTACTATCCTGTTGAAAAAATCGGAGAAATGCAGGCAGCAGGCCTTGCCACCGAGGATTGGTACCGGGTGACGCTGTACCGCCTGGTGGACTTATCCCGGTCGGTCGCCTCCAAGTACACCCGAGCCAAGGTGCGGGATGCCCTGCCGGAGGACTTCCAGTACATCATAGACGAACTGCTTCACACCTCAGGCGAGGAACACGACAAGCAGGCGTACTACCGGAATATCATCCATACCGTCATAGAGGTGGGGCAGGGCGGGGCCTTCATCGAGGCTCTCTGCCGTCTGATCAAGCGCATGGCAGTGGACTGCCTCCATGTGGTCGGAGATATATACGACCGGGGGCCCCGGGCCGACCGCATCATGGATCTGCTGCGAGCGCACCACAGGGTGGACATTCAGTGGGGCAACCATGACATTGTGTGGATGGGGGCCGCTGCCGGGAGCGCCGCCTGTGTGGCCACCGTCCTCAACTCCGCCCTCCAGTACAACACTCTGGCCATCATCGAGAACACCTACGGCATCAGTCTGCGGGATCTGATTGGCTTTGCCCAGGAGACTTATAAAGGCTGTACCTGGTTCATGCCTCGGGAGGCGGACGATGCCTACTATGTCAAGAACCGCATGGACACACTGTCCA
>CAZQAI010000076.1:3801-7670 GCA_964591305.1 uncultured Clostridium sp. | reverse complement strand
CACAATAGAAACAAAAGACCTGAAAAACCGCATAAAATAAGGGTTTGGAATTATGTAAGCGTTAATCGGCTGCGTTTACCATCCTCGGAAACCGATACAAAAATCCCCTTGGAGCAGAAACTTGAAAAAGCAAATTTTTCAAGCCTGCACTAAGGGGATTCATTATATCACGAGGACCAATCTGGTTTTGACATGTAACTTTTTACAGTCGTTTGAATATCTCTTATGAATACAGGGGATACTTGCGGCAGATGTCCGCAACGGCGCAGCGGCATGCTTCGGCAGACTTTTCAAAGTCCACAGCCGTCAGCTTCATCAGGTGAGCGATGGTCTTCATATCCTCATCTCCCAGCCCCCGGGTTGTGACAGCCGGGGTACCCACCCGGATGCCGGACGTCACGAAAGGCTTCTCCGGGTCATTGGGGATGGCATTCTTGTTGACCGTGATGTGCACCTCGTCCAGCCGACGCTCCATCTCTTTGCCGGTGATATGCATAGGCCGCAGATCGACCAGCATCAGATGATTGTCCGTACCGCCGGACACAAGGTCAAAACCCTCAGCCAGCAGGGCACTGGCCAGAGTGCGGGCGTTGGTGACGATCTTGTGCTGGTATGCCTTGAATTCCGGCTTGAGCGCTTCTCCAAAACAGACGGCCTTGGCGGCGATGATATGCTCCAGCGGTCCGCCCTGAATGCCGGGGAAGATGGCCTTGTCCACTTTCTTTGCAATATCCGGATTGTTGGTGAGGATCAGACCACCCCTGGGACCGCGAAGGGTTTTGTGGGTGGTGGTGGTCACAACATCAGCAAAGGGGATGGGGGAGGGATGCTCACTGGCAGCCACAAGACCGGCGATGTGAGCCATGTCCACCATCAGGTAAGCACCTGCACCGTGGGCAATGGCGGCAAGGCGTTCAAAATCCAACACCCTTGGATAGGCGGAGGCGCCGGCTACCAACATACGGGGCTTGACCTGTTTTACCTGTTCCTCCAGCTTGTCATAGTCAATGCGGTGGGTGACATCATCCACACCGTAGGGAACAAAGTGGTAGTACTTGCCTGACAGATTCACCGGACTTCCGTGGGTCAGATGACCGCCGGCTGCCAGACTCATGCCCATCACGGTGTCACCTGGATTCAGAAGAGCCACATATACAGCGGTATTAGCCTGAGAACCCGCGTGGGGCTGAACGTTCGCGTAGGCAGCCCCGAACAGCTTGCAGGCGCGTTCAATAGCCAGATTCTCCACTACATCCACACAGGTACAGCCGCCGTAATAACGGTGAGCGGGATAGCCCTCTGCATACTTGTTGGTCAACACACTGCCGGCGGCCATCAGCACGGCTTCAGATACGACATTTTCGGAGGCGATGAGCTCCAGTCCATCGGTTTCACGGGCAAATTCAGCCTCGATGGCTGCAGCAACGGCAGGATCATGCTCTGCCAGGTAACGGTTCATTTCACGGATCATAGCGGTACATCCTTCCTTTTTTTCTACCATAATATTATACTGACTTCTGCCGGAAAAGCAAGTAGTGAAATTTACAAAAAGAAAATTCCTCATAAAATATTTGTAGATATTATTGACAAACCGGGGTGGAATATGGTATAATAGCACATGTTAGTGGGAAAATAATTGATTTTATGTGAATGTGTGCCGAGATGGAAATTCAGGCCGGGCAGACGTTCATTGATTGTAAAGGAGATGTTTGTGAATGGAAATTGCGATTATTGCACACGATCAGAAGATGGAAATCATGACACAATTCTGTATTGCGTATTGCGGTATTCTGAGCAAGCACAACCTTTGCGCCACCAGCGTAACAGCCAAGTTTATCTCGGAGGCCACAGGACTTCAGATTGAAAAGCTGCTCACCGGTGAGCAGGGTGGCGAGCAGCAAATCGCCTCCAGGATCGCTTACAATGAGATAGATGTGCTTTTATACTTCCGTGACACCCGTCCATCGCATCCGTATGATGAGACGGAACACGAGCTGTTGCGGATGTGCGATATGTACAATATTCCCGTAGCTACCAACATTGCCACAGCTGAGGTGCTGATCATGGCATTGGATCGGGGTGATCTGGATTGGCGGGAGGTTATGAATCCCCGTTCGGAGTACAATCAGAAGCACAGAAGAGCGTGATGTGATCACGTGAGAGCCACAGCAAAACGTCAGGGAAGGGCGTGGGCAGATTGTGTGCCCCGCATGAGGAATATGCCGACCGGTGTACGGCGTACAGAGAGGGAGCGTAAGGTGTAAGGCTCCCCGCAGAGTGCCGGTCGTGTACCACCCGCATGCTGTCCCGTTTATTAAATACGAGCGAAAGCTCCGGGTGGAACCGTGTGAATATCCACGTGGCAGGGTCTGTTTCCCTGTCGATGGATGTGCGCACCCCGGGGTACATGGCGGTCGGAAGACTGTCATGTACCCCGGGGTTTGTTTACTGAAATTCACGTAAAAGGAGATATAACAATCATGAAGATTCATTTTGGAACCAAGGTGATGGACTTCGACAGTCCTGTAACAGTGTACGATGCCGCAGCAGCCGCTGGGCTGATCAGCCGGGACGCGCTCTGTGCCCATGTCAATGGGCATTTGTGTGCTCTGACCCAACTGCTGGACAGAGACGCCGATGTAGAGCTTTTGACCTTTGCCGATGAGGACGGAAAGCACGTGTTCCGTCATACTGCCTCTCACATTCTGGCTCAGGCAGTCAAACGGCTGTACCCGGAGACCAAGCTGACCATCGGTCCTGCCATCGAAAACGGCTTTTATTACGATTTCGACAGCGAGGTGTCCTTCACACCCGAGATTCTGAAGAACATTGAGGCCGAAATGAAAAAGATCGTCAAGGAAAACCTCAGGATCGAGCGGTTTGAATTGCCGAGAGATGAGGCCATCGCACTCATGCAGCAAAAGGACGAGCCATATAAGGTTCAGCTTATCCAAGAACTGCCCGAGGATGAGGTCATCAGCTTCTACCGACAGGGGGAGTATACAGACCTGTGCGTCGGGCCGCACCTGTTTTCCACCGGGGCCGTCAAGGCTTTCAAACTGACTCAGTGTACCGGAGCTTACTGGAAGGGAGACCAGAAGAACAAAATGCTCCAGCGTGTGTATGGCGTGGCTTACCCTACAAAGGATGAAATGAACGCCTACCTTGCTGCCGCGGAGGAGGCCAAGAAGCGAGACCACAACAAGCTGGGCCGGGATCTGGAGTACTTCACCACGGTGGATACCATCGGGCAGGGCCTGCCGGTGCTTCTGCCCAAAGGCGCCCGGGTGGTCCAGATACTGCAACGCTGGGTGGAGGATGTGGAACAGGCCAAGGGCTGTATCCTGACCAAAACACCTCTGATGGCAAAGCGGGAGTTCTATAAGATTTCCGGTCACTGGGATCATTATCTGGACGGTATGTTCATATTAGGTGATCCCGATGACTACACCAAGGATTGCTTTGCCTTGCGGCCCATGACGTGTCCCTTCCAGTACCAGGTTTTCCTGAATAAAAAGCGCTCCTACCGCGACCTGCCCATGCGGCTTACCGAGACCTCTACGCTGTTCCGGAATGAGGACAGCGGAGAGATGCACGGTCTTATCCGGGTTCGGCAGTTTACCATTTCTGAGGGACACTACATTCTGCGTCCTGAGCAGCTGGAGGACGAGTTCCGCGGCTGTCTGGAACTGGCTAAATACTTCCTCGGTACCGTAGGCCTTCTGGATAAATGCACCTTCCGGTTCTCCCAATGGGATCCGGCCAACCCCAAGAACAAGTATGAGGGAACGGCGGAGCAGTGGGAGGAGTCCCAGGCACTGATGGGCAAGATTCTGGATGATCTGGATGTCAAATATACCATCGGGATC
>CAZQAI010000076.1:0-3791 GCA_964591305.1 uncultured Clostridium sp. | reverse complement strand
ATGAGGCTGCCTTCTACGGCCCCAAACTGGACATTCAGTACCACAATGTGTATGGCAAGGAGGATACCCTTGTCACCATCCAGATTGACCTTCTGCTGGCTGAGCGTTTCGGCATGACCTATGTGGATTCCGACGGACAGGAAAAGTATCCCTATATCATCCACCGCACCTCTCTTGGCTGTTTCGAGCGGACGCTGGCCTACCTGCTGGAGACCTACGCAGGCGCTCTGCCCATGTGGATGGCACCCACTCAGGTCAAGATTCTGCCTATGGGTGAGAACGAGTTACCCTATTGTCAGGAGCTGGCTGACCGTCTCTTTGCTTCCGGATTGCGGGTCGAAGTGGACAAGAGCAATAACACAGTCGGGTACAAGATCCGCAATGCCCAGCAGGAAAAGGTGCCCTACATGCTGGTGGCAGGCGGCAAGGAGGTCGAGTCCGGCACAGTGTCCGTCCGTTCCCGCAAGGGAGAGGTGACCAACGGTGTGACTGTGGATCAGTTCCTGGCCGATGCCTTGGTCGAGGTGGCTGAGAAGAGGAGGTAAGCCACAAAAGGTAGTTGCGAAAACTGGATTACACATTCCTACAAACATTATTTTTCTCAAGGTAACAGCAATTTTCATATAAGCTGTTGCCTTGAGAAGATTTAATGAATTTATATACGGATGGAAAGAGATAAAATGGAAATAGGCATTATTGTTTTTTGTTTATTAATAGCTCTAGGTATTATTTTCGAATTTCTTTATATTTACTTAAAAAAGCGCGTTTACCAAAACAGTGATAAAATAAAGGCACTGGTTTTATTGAATGGTAGCATGAAGTTTCAAGATGTAAAGAGTAGCTTCTCTATTTCAAAGCACTATGATAATAAGGGTAATTATGCAAAAGTTGAGCCGGTATTCCTAATGTCTGCCGAACTCAGAAACAATATAGCATACTATTCCTCAGTTATCAGTGGGGTGGAAACAAATAGATTGCTGCTTGGTGAATATAGGGAAAAAGTTGAGCAAATAAAATCAAACGAACACACACCACGAGAAAAATGCCAAGAATTAAAAATCCCCTATTTTCTTTTTACTTGGATTGAGAAAAATCTATTCAATTCAGTAATATCGAAGCCGGTTGTTGATACTGTGTTCGATGTGAAAATGACATATTCTTCACCCAAGGGAAAAGTAAAATTGGAAAAGCAAGGGCATTTTGATTTTACAACAATGAATAATTGTCTGCAAAGTGTAGCACGGTCTAGGTTGGATTATAAAACATATAAGCAACTCTCGCTGGTTGAAAGATCTGAGGTAAGTGATGAATTAAGATATGAAATTCTTCAAAGAGACTGTTTTAAGTGCGTTATATGCGGTGCTTCAGCCAGTGAAGGTGTTCATTTACATGTTGATCACATTGTGCCAATTGCCAAAGGCGGAAAAAGTGTTCCTGAAAATTTAAGGACACTATGTGAGCGTTGCAATATTGGCAAGTCGGATAAAATTGAAATACCTGGAGCGCCTGCAAGACCGAATACTCTTTCCCCTGATCCCGATATTCCGGTATGCCCTGCATGCGGTTCAAAACTTGTTCTTCGGAAAGGTAAATATGGTTCATTTTATGGATGTTCAGCTTATCCGAAATGTAAATATACAAGTCATCAATGAATGACTATACCTTGAAAGAATATTATTCTATGACTGGATCAAACATTAAGTTCACCCCCGCCGCCCGTGGGGATATGGCCCGGGATTACTTTCTCCGGGGCTACGGCTGTGCACAGGCTGTTCTTCTGGCTTTTTCTGATCTGACCGGACTGGATCAGCAGACCGCCGCTCGGCTGGCCTCCTCCTTCGGAGGGGGTATGGGTAGAATGCGGGAGGTTTGCGGTACGGTCAGCGGTGCACTGATGGCGGCCGGACTGATCCTCGGCTACGACGACCCCGCTGACAAGCAGGGGAAGATGGTACATTATGCCCGTGTCCGGGACTTTGCCGACCGTTTTCGCCAGCGCAATGGGGCAGGGAGCATCATATGCCGGGAACTGCTCTCGGGTGTACCCCATACCGATGGCGGACAGCCGGAGGAGCGTTCTCCGGAGTATTATAGCAAGCGGCCCTGCCCGGAGCTATGCGCCTTGGCGGCGGAAATTTTAGGCGAGATGTTGTCGGAGATACGCCAGCAGAGCGGCACAGTATGAAATATGACATCGACCCCCGGCATGTAACCGGGGGTCCAATGATAGGATCACTTTTCAGATTGAACTATCCGTCACACCAGACGTTTGGCCCACCGACCGGATCTCAGAAGGCCAAAGCCGATGGCGCATTTCAGCAGATCCAAGGCAGTCACGATGATGTACAGCGGCAGAAGCGGCAGGGCAGTCAAGCGGGATAGCAGCATTGCCGCCGGAACACTGATGCACCAGGTAAAGGCACTGTCAAACAGAAAGGTAATGAAGGTCTGCCCGCCGGAACGCAGGGTGAAATAGCAGTTGTGAGCAAAGGAATTAAAGGGCATCATGACGGCGCTGACTAGGATCAGGCGGGCGGCCAGCTGTCTCACTCCTTCTGACACGTTGTAATTTCCGGTAAAGGCAGAGGCCAAAGCGGCCATCAGCCCGCCGATCGCCAGACAGAGCGTACTGGAGAAGGCAATGATTTTTCGGTCCGTGTCTTTGGCTTGCTCAATTTGACCGGCTCCCAGCTGACTGCCTACCAGAATCGCTACGGCGCTGCCCATGGACATGAAAACGATATTGAAGAGGTTGACAATGGTTGTGGAAATGTTCACCGCTGCTACGGCCTCCAGCCCTCGTGTCGAGTAACACTGATTGAGAACTGTCATACCGGAGGACCACAGCAGTTCGTTGATCATCAAGGGGGAACCCTTGATCAGAATGCTGCAAGTCAGGGAGATGGGAATATACAGCGAACAGTATACCCCCGGATGTATGGCACCTTGCTTGTGTGGGCGTGTGTCCAGATCAGCACGATACACAGCTCGGTGAAGCGAGCGATGACAGTCGCGAAGGTAGCCCCCTCACACCCAAGGAGGGCAGCCCCAGCTTACCAAAAATCAGGATGTAATTAAAAACGCCATTGGTAACCACTGCCACTACACTGGCCACCATAGGAGGCACTGTGTGGCCTGTCTCCCGCAGGGTGTTGGCATATACCTGGGTCAAAGCCGATGGGATACAGGCAATAAGCGCCACCTGAAGGTATTGCCGTCCGAAATCCAGAGTCAGAGCGGGATCGCCGGTGGTGTCGCTTTCGGTCAGAAAAAGGGCAATCAGCTGCTCACCAAAGGGCACCAGAACGGCTGCTCCCACTGCCGTGATGACAGCAGTGGTCAGTAGCTTGAAGCGAAAGGTATGCTTCATACCCTCAGTGTCGCTCTTACCAAAGAACTGAGACGTAAAGATTCCGGCACCCGACAATCCCCCGAATAAGGCAAGATTGTAGACAAAGATCAGCTGGTTTGCAATACCAACACCGGAAAGCTGCTCCGTGCCCAGTTTACCCACCATAATGTTGTCCAGCAGACTGACAAAGTTGGTGATGCCGTTCTGCACGATGATGGGGATGACAAGAAGAAGCACGGTTTTATAAAAGTGTTTGTTCCCAATACATTTTCCGATAAAATTTCTGTTACTCATAGTTTCCTGTACGGTGGTGCGTGTTTTGGGGTTCAGGCAGCATCGCTTGCTTTGGAGGCACGGTGCGTGGAACGCAGGGCATGCAACGGCGCTATAACTCCGGCGGGCAAAAAAAATCCACTGGATCCCAGTGGATTTTGTAAAG
>CAZQAI010000075.1:0-7725 GCA_964591305.1 uncultured Clostridium sp. | reverse complement strand
TGGGTATATCCAAAGAGGAGCTGATCCGCTACCTGAGTGAGCTGCCTGACAAGACGGTTGACACATAATACCGCCATTTTTCCGGTGGCTTACATGTAACCCTTATCCATAAAAAGCGACAATATAAACATAAACAGATCGGCATGACAAAGGGAAAGGAGATGTCATACATGAGTTCGTCTGTTCTGACCTGCACCAACGTAACCAAGAGCTATCAATCAGGGCGTCCTGTCCTGAATAGCCTCAACATCAATCTGACCGGCGGGAAAATTGTCGGTCTTCTGGGACCGAACGGATGCGGCAAATCAACATTGCTGAAGCTGATCTCCGGGATTCTTGTTCCGGACTGTGGAGAAATCAGCATCTGCGGCATTCCCAGAAGCGAGTTGACCAATGCACTGGTTTCCTACCTGCCGGAACGCACCTACTTCAATCCCGGTATGCGGGTGGAGGCACTCATCGCCTACTTCCTGGATTTTTATTCCGACTTTGACGAGACCTGTGCCCGCCGGATGCTGGATGATCTGGGTATACACACCGACAGCAAATTCAAAGCTCTTTCCAAGGGCACCAAAGAGAAATTACAACTGGTGCTGGTCATGTCCAGGAAGGCCAGGCTGTATCTGCTCGATGAACCTATCGGCGGCGTGGACCCCGCCGCCCGGGAGTACATTCTGGGCACCATCATCGGCAACTACAACCCCGATGCCGCCGTCATCATAACCACTCACCTGATTGCCGACATTGAGCCGGTACTCGACGAGTTCGCTTTCATGGATTTTGGCGGCCGGATCGCCATAGCCGGTAATGCCGACCAGGTGCGTCAGGAACAAGGGAAAACTTTGGATGAGTTGTTCCGGGAGGTATTCAAATGCTCAAGAAATGTCTGAAATATGATCTGCAATTTATTTGGAGAATCTGGTGGATTCTGGCTGTCTCGGTAATCGGCATCGGCACCTTTGCATCTCTTTGTCTGCGGTTTGGCATAGAAGGCATGTTCCGCAATCCGGAGGATGTCAGTATACTGGCCACAATTGGCTTCATACTCATGATCTTTTTGGCTGTAATGGCTGTTTTCGCTTTGGCTGCCTTCATGACCGTCACGCCGATTCTGGTATATTACCGCTTTTATAAGCATTTTTACAGCGATGAGGGATATCTGACCTTTACGCTCCCGGTCAGCCGTAGGACGCTCTATCTGTCTAAGACTCTGAATGCCCTCATCTGGACTGCCGCCTCGGTCTGTGTGATTCTGGTCGTAGTGCTTATCGGAATGCTCATCATCCCCAGCCCTTCCATGATCGATGACGGCGAGCTTTCCTCTACTGTCGTGGGGCCATTCAATCTGGCCGCCTACTCGGGCATCGGTCAGCTGTTCCGTGCGATCTGGAAATGGACCGGTGCCTGGTCGCTGGCCTACTTCGTGGAAGGTCTGGCACTTCTCGTCCTGCTACAGCTGTTTTCCAGCGGCATCATTCAGCTTTGTATTACCATCGGCTCCATATTGGCAAAACGCCACAAGCTGTTGGCCGCTATAGGAATTTATTATGCCGTCTATTCGGTTCTCTCCATCGTATCTCAGTTTGTATTCTTATTTGGCTTCAGCATGTCGGGGGACGGACTGTTCATGATCCTTGCCAATTTACCCAAAACAGCCCTTTTGGGCTTTATCGCGCTGGCGCTGCTCCTGGCCTGCGTGATCGTAGCTGCGGTGGATCTTATCCTACACTTCATCACCCTGGGCAAGCTGGAACGCAGGCTCAATCTGGCGTAAGGGAGGAATACTCTTATGAAGATGAAGAATCTGACTCACCCTGCCTGCTCGTCCCGCATGCTCCGCAGACTGCCGCTTATAGCCCTGTTGCTCATTATGACTCTGTCGGCCCTGCCGTGTGCCGCTGCCTCACGGGATAAAGCGGAGACTGTGAAGTGGACGCTGTCGGGAGATGAAAGCTCGCTGACCGGTAACGGAAAGACCTATACCCTCTACAACATGATCCCGGGGTGGGAGATCAGTCCGTCCGGCATATATGTGTACAATCAGACATTCCGTTTGGACGGTCAGAGCGTGCAGATCATGACGTCTCTTGACAGTGGCGAGTTTGTCTGGCTGTTCGATTCCGGAGATGAGGTCTCGATGTATGTCACCGCCGAAGGAAAACGCATGCTGGATGCGTTAGCCGCAGGCGAGACTTCCTCTCTTTGGCTTGAAAACAGCTCCGATGACCGCGCAGCCATTCTGTCCGATGCCCTGATCGGCCGCATGGATGCACCCGGAGCACACGACATGCGGAATGTACCGGTCAGCTCCCTGGCTTTCCTCACACGCTACGACATATGTGGGTATGATGCCACCGGCACCGTCCGCACGGTATGCGGTGCCGTATACAAAACCTCTGAGGGGTGGCTGTATGTAGATTATCGGCCCCTTGGCAATCAATATTTTGACGCAGACGGACATTTTTCCTACCGTACGGGCGAGGTGACGGGTTCCCTTCTGAATCAGGACGTTTGCCGGGATCTTGTTGAATTGGCGGACAACATGCCTATCCGCAATGTGACATATACCTATGAGCTTTTGGATGATATAGAGGATCCGGACTTCTCAGACGACACATCGATCGCCTTATTCTGGGTCAGTTTTATACTTCTGGGTTATCTGGTTCCTATCGCTCCCCTTGTAGTGGGCCTTGTCATGCCGCACTCCGCCAAGCAGGGTTACCCAAAACGCTGGTACCTGCTTTCTATGCTGGCGGTCATCTGGATCGCAATCGCGATTGGGATCACTGTTGTGCTGACGATATAAAAATCCGGGTGTCACACTTCACTGTTTTTCTGTTTTTTCTTCTTAACTCTTGCCAAATCTGCGCAACCATGATATAATACTGTACGTAATATTCAGGAAAAAGGAGACAGTATATTATGCCCCTGGAAAGAGATCAGGTTCCCGCCAACCTCAAATGGCGGGTTGAGGATATTTTCGCTTCTCAGGAAGAATGGGAGGCTCTGTACAACAAGGTGTCGGGTAAGCTGGATTTTTCATCCTTTGAAGGGAAGCTGGACAACGCCGAGACCCTGTTGGCATGCATGACCGCTCTGAATGACGTGTTGCTGGATCTGTCACGGCTGGAGGTATATGCCTTCATGCGGGCGGATGAGGACACCAGGAAATCCGAATTTGTGGCGCTCAAGTCCCGGGTGACACAGCTGGCCATGAAGCTGTCCGGCTCTACGGCCTTTATCACCCCCGAGCTGACCGCCCTGCCAGCGGACACGCTGGAGGCATTCACCCGCGATCCCCGGCTGTCCGATTATGACTACACCATCCGGTGTATCATCAAGGATAAGCCTCATGTGCTGTCTCTGGAGGCCGAGAAGCTGCTCTCTCAGGGGGAAAAGGTCTTTGGCACCAGCCAGCAGGTCTTTGGCATGCTGAACAACGCTGACTTCCCTTTCCCCACCATCAAAGTAGGCGGAAAGCCGGTCAAGCTGTCCCATGGCACGTATGGACTTTTGCTTCAGTCCCCTGACCGCAAGGTTCGGAAAGCGGCCTTTCAGGCTATGTACAAAGCGTACATGGGGCTGGGCAACACCATTACCGCTACCTATGTGGGTAATGTAGACAAGGATGTATTTCTTGCCCGTACCCGCAGGTATGATTCCTGTCTTGCGTGCGCTCTGTCATCCGAGGATGTCGACGTCAAGGTGTACCAAAACCTTCTGAGAAGTGTCAACAAGGGTCTGCCCCTGCTTCACCGGTATTTCAGAGACCGCAAAAAGATGCTGGGATACAAGTCCCTGCACATGTACGATATCTATACGCCCCTGGTGGAAAATGCCGAAATTCAGGTGGAGTATGAGCAAGCTTTCCGTATCGTCAAGGAGGGACTGGCCCCTTTGGGTGAGCGGTATCAATCCCTGCTTCAGGAGGCCCACGACAACGGCTGGATTGATGTAGAGGAGACCGAGGGCAAGCGCAGCGGCGCATACAGCATCAGTGTGTTCGGTCTGCCTCATCCCTATGTCCTGCTCAACTACCAGAAGACCACCAGCCATGTATTCACCATTGCCCATGAGCTGGGACACGCCATGCACTCCTATCACTCCGAACGCAATCAGCCACAAGCCAAGGCGGACTACAAGATCTTTGTAGCCGAGGTGGCAAGCACGGTCAATGAGGTATTGCTGCTCAAATACCTGCTGGCTCACACGGAGGATATCAAGCTCAGAAAATACCTGCTGTCCTACTACATGGACACCCTGAAGGGCACCCTGTTCCGTCAGACCCAGTTCGCAGAATTTGAGTACATGGCCCACGATATGGCCGAGAAGGGTCAGCCCCTGACAAAGGACGGGCTGTGCGAGGCCTACCTGGCGTTGAACAAGAAGTATTACGGCCGCTCGGTAGTGTCCGACCCCGAGATCGCCTATGAGTGGATGCGGATCCCCCACTTCTACCGGGGCTTCTATGTGTACAAGTACGCCACCGGCATCATATCGGCGGTGTCCATCGCCGAGCGTATTTACAGCGAGGGACAGAGCGCCGTGGAGGATTATGTCCGCTTCCTGTCCTCCGGCGGCAGTGACAGTCCGGTGGAGCTTCTCAAGCTGGCCGGTGTAGACCTGACAAAGAAGGATGCGTTTGATGCCTGCATGGCTTCCTTCAAGGCCGCTCTCCAGGAATTTGAAGCACTGGACGCCGCAGAGCAATAAGAACAATCAACACCGGGCTTACTCACATACATGAGCAAGCCCGGCTCGGACCAGAAATACCATTTCCCACCGATCCGGCGCAGCTCTTCGCCGGTGGCGGTGATGCCCTGCTCGATGCAATCTCCCGCAGTCCGGCTGCGCTCTATGGCCTCCAGAGCCGCCAGCGCATTGGCATAGTACACATCGCTCTCCTGCAGGATGTCCGTGACACGGCGGAAGCCTTTTTCCGCCTCGTCTGTCTGATCGATCTCCAGATATTCCCTTGCCATCCAGAACCACACGTATCCCAGCGACTTTGTATAGCCGTTCTGCTCCAGCCACGGAATCTGTTTATCCTTCATGAGGTCGATCTTGCTCTGCCCGGACAGCTTGTCATGCTCGATCGACATGATGAGCATCACGACATCGTCATTGTGACCTGCCTCTGCCGCCGCCCGGATGCGGGCAAATGTCTCGTCATTTTTCTCGCCGGGCAGCCACCAGTAACCGAGCCGCAGGACATCGGCCAATGCGTGTTGCTTTTCCTTGGATTCCGGGAGACTGTTGATCGCCTCCATGACATGGCGGTATTCAGCTTCAAACCCGGTTTTGTCCGATTTCAGACGCCATAACTTGAGCGCTTCCACCTGCCGCATGACCCGCACCAGCAGATCTTCGTTCTCTTCGTATTTCGTTTCCATGATTCCATATCCTTTTCTCAGCTGTTTTCTCGCTTCGCAAAGACGCCATTTGACCGTGCCGACCGGTACGGACAGTCTCTCGGCGATCTCCGCAACCGACATGCCCTCGAAATAGTGTAGTTTCACAGCCTCCCGCAGTTTGACCGACAGCGCCTCGACCGCTCTGTGTAGTACATCAGAGTTGTCTTCCTCTGCCAGATAGAAACGGATATCCTCGTCCGCTTCCGAAAGCAGCACCGTGTCAAGACTGATGGATGGCACCGTTGCGGCATAATGACGGACAAGGCTGACGGCATGGTTCTTGGCGATGGCGCATACCCAGGCCCCAAAACGGTCGGGTGCACGCAGGGATGAGAGATTCATCCAAGCTGATACAAACGCATCCTGTGCCGCATCCTCGGCCGAGAAGCGGTTTTGCGTCACCTTACAGGCTGGCCCAGTACATTCTTTTCATGCCGTCTGACCAATTCCTCAAAGGCCTGTTCCTGACCGAGCAAGGAAAGCTCCACGAGCGTGCCGTCATTCTTCTCTGAATACTGTTTCATTTTACGATTCCTTTCTGCACAATTCGGGGTTCACCTATAAGACGGCGAAGCGGGGGAAAGGTTGGGTGGGATCAGGGAAATTTATTCTTTCAATACTTTATTACCACCTTTTTCATCAATCAGCCCCCTTATGGGCTCCGCAGCGAAAGGACAGACAGGCAAGAAGGATCATCACCAGAGCATAGGCTGTTGTGACCAAAATGTCACGGGCTATTGTATCCGTTGGGAGACCTCCGCCTGACAGCAGCACTCTCCCGCACCGCACGGCAGGATAAAAAGGCAGACAGGCGCAAAAGGTTTGAAAGCTCTTGGCCAGCGTCTCAACAGGCATCCAGGCGCCGCTGAGAAAACCGGCGGCCGAGATGACGATGGAGGAAAGTCCGGGAGCGGCTTTGTCCGAGAACAGACTCCCGAAAGCTATGCCGATAAAGACAAAGCATACCACCATGGGACAGGTACAAAGGATAACCGGAATGATCCACAGCGACAGCCAGTCTGCGCCTCCGCTGATAAGACCGGTCACAAGGGCGGTCAGGTAGCAGATGATCACCTGGCAAAGCCCTATCAGAATCCCCGGCAGCGCATACCCCAGGACAAAATCCGTATCCCGCATGGGGGAGGTGTACAACCGCATGAGAAAACAGGTAGCTCGATCTCTGGACACCAGAAGCGCCATGTACAGCATGGTAAAGGTGCCGGAAAAGACGGCAATGCCGGGGGTTAAGAGGTCAAGGGAAAACAACCCGGGCGCCGACGATGAAAACAGAGCGTACATGGCGATCAGCATGACAAGGGGCACGCCCAGACAGAGAACAAAGCTGAGTGGGTCTCTCAGAATCTCCTTGGCCGTGCGTCCGGCAAACAGCAGAATCCGGTGCAGTCCTCCCCTGCGGGTGGCACTGCCAGTGGCAGAAGTGGATGCTACAGAGCTTGTTGCGTTCATATTTTTTCCCCCTCTCCGGTGGCTAAAGCCACAAAGGCGTCCTCAAGTGTACTCTTGCCGGTCATGGCGCACAGCTCGCTCACCGTTCCCAATGCCTTCAGCCGGCCCCCGGCCATGATGCCTACCCGGTCGGACAGAGCCTCGGCCTCCTCCAGGTAATGCGTGGTCAGCACCACTGTGACCCTTCCCTTCAATGTTTCTATCACCTTCCACAGCTCCCGCCGGGCCAGCACGTCAAGGCCGAGGGTTGGTTCATCCAGAAACAGGATGTGGGGATGGGTGATCAAGGCCATAGCGATGCTCAACCGCCGTTGCCAACCTTCGGAAAGTGTCTTAGCCACATCTCCGGCCACCTTCGACAGTTCCATCTGCCCGATTATATGCTCAGCCTCTGATCTGGCCTCTGCCCGGCCGGCCCCCCACAACCCGGCTGTCAACTCCAGGTTTTCCCTGACTTTCAGATTAAGGGCCACAGCCGTATTCTGCGGGGAGACATTGATGATCCGGCGGACAGATGCCGATTCGCTGCGGATGCTGTACCCGCCTAAAGTAGCATCTCCCTCGGTAGGTACCGACAGGCCGGAGAGCATTTTGATGGTGGTGGTCTTCCCTGCTCCGTTGACACCTAAGAGGGAAAAAAACTCCCCAGGATGCACCGAAAGGGTCAGGTGATCCACCGCAACGGTGGTTTTACTTCGGGCGTGGTACACCTTGCATACATTTTGAATGTCAATGGATGCCCCGTGTGTCTCATCATCGGGCGTATGCAATTTCTTTTTCTCAATCATTGGTTTTACCTTCCCCGACTTCATGGGTTTTACCTTCCCCGACTTCATGGGTTTTA
>CAZQAI010000074.1:0-7752 GCA_964591305.1 uncultured Clostridium sp. | reverse complement strand
GGGTAAACGAAAATGGCTAAGAAGTCGATGATCCTCAAGCAGCAGGCCGAGCCCAAATTCTCTCCCCGCCGCTACAACCGCTGCAAGATTTGCGGCCGTCCTCACGCTTACCTCCGCAAGTACGGCATCTGCCGTATCTGCTTCCGGAACCTGGCCTATAAGGGCGAGATTCCCGGTGTGAAAAAGTCGTCCTGGTGATCCGTCAGCACCCGTCAGACAAGTGACTGACAGGGTGCAGGAAAATCGGGACATCCCCGCCGGCAGTCGGATTGATCCGGCCGCTGTTCCACCCCGCCCTTCGTGGGCGGAAACTCCCACCTATCGAAAGGAACCGAACCTCCTACCCTCTGAGGGCATTGTGCCTCAAGGGATGCAGAAGCAAAAGGAGAGGCCGGTTAACCATCGATATGCCGCCACTCTGTGGCAGCAAGATTTTGATAACTTGCATCAGGAGGAAAATAATATGCAAATGTCAGATGTTATTGCCGATATGCTCACCAGAATCCGCAACGCAAACACCGCTAAGCATGCAACCGTTGACATTCCGGCATCCAACATGAAAAAGGCCATCGCCGAGATCCTCACCGAGGAAGGCTACATCAAGAGCTATACCGTTGTCGATGACGGCAAGCAGGGCACCATCCGTGTGACCCTCAAGTATCTGCCCGGTAAGCAGAAGGTCATCCGTGGGATCAAGCGTGTATCCAAGCCCGGTCTGCGTATTTACGCAAGCTGCGAGGATATGCCCAAGGTCATGAACGGTCTCGGCATCGCGATCGTGTCCACATCCAAGGGCGTCATGACAGACAAGAAGGCTCGTGCCCTGCATGTGGGCGGCGAAGTCCTGGCCTTTGTCTGGTAATGGAACGGGAGGTACAAGAAAATGTCAAGAATCGGAAGAATGCCCGTTATGATCCCCGCCGGAGTCAGCGTGAAGGTTGAGGACGGCAATGTCGTCACCGTCAAGGGCCCCTTGGGCACCCTGACAAAAAGTCTCCATCCCAGAATGAATATCGAGGTGAAGGGCGCCGAGATCCTCGTCACCCGCCCCACCGATGAGCCCGAAGATCGCAGCCTCCACGGCTTGACCCGCGCTCTGCTCCATGATATGGTCGTGGGCGTGACAGAAGGGTACAAGAAGGTACTGATGATTGTCGGCGTCGGTTATAAGGCTGTCAAGCAGGGCAAGAACCTCCAGCTCTTCCTGGGCCACTCTCTTATGCCCAACACCGGTCTGCCTCAGGAGAAGTTCATCATCTCTGATACCGATACTGTCAAGTATGAGGTGCCCTCTGAGGACGAGATCAAGAAACAGGGTATCGACAGGATGACCAACGAGAAGGTCAGCTCCAGCGCCATTATTGTGGTCAGGGGTATTGACAGACAAGAGGTTGGTCAGGCTGCGGCCGTTATCCGCGGCAAAAGACCCCCTGAGCCTTACCACGGCAAGGGTGTCCGCTATATCGACGAGTCTGTCCGCCGCAAGGCCGGAAAGACCAGTAAGTAATGAAAGGAGTGGAACAGTATGGTAACGAAAAAGGACAGTAACCAGGCCCGTCTCAAGAGACACATCCGTATCCGCAGCAAGATCTTCGGTACGGCTGAGCGTCCCCGCCTGGCCGTGTATCGTTCCAATGCAAACATCAGTGCCCAGATCATCGATGATGAGAAGGGCGTTACCCTGGTTGCCGCTTCAACTTACGGCGCCGGCTACACCGGAAACGGCAGCAACAAGGCTGCTGCCCGGGAAGTTGGCAAGATGGTGGCTGAGAAGGCCATTGCTCAGGGTATTACCGAAGTCGTTTTCGACAGAGGCGGCTATCTTTATCACGGACGTGTATCGGAGTTGGCTGAAGGAGCCCGCGAGGGCGGCCTGAAGTTCTGATCCCGCAGGGGTCAGTCCGGTTTGTACACTGTTCAAACCAGTATCGTTTGAACATCATTTCAGGAGGAAACAGAAATGGCTAATAAGTTTAATCCGGGAGAAGTCGAGCTCAAAGAAACGCTCGTTTCCCTGAACCGTGTTTCCAAGACCGTCAAAGGTGGTCGTGTGGCCCGTTTCGCAGCCCTCATGGTTGTAGGCGATGAGCACGGACATGTTGGCGTGGGTCTTGGTAAAGCAGCCGAGGTCCCTGAGGCGATCCGCAAGGGTATCGAGGATGCAAAGAAAAATATGATTACCGTGTCCCTCAAGGGAACTACCATCCCCCACGAGGTCACCGGTGTGTACGGAGCAGGCAAGGTCATGCTTAAGCCCGCTGCCCTTGGTACCGGTATCATCGCCGGTGGCAAGGTCCGTGCTGTGCTGGAGTGCGCCGGTATTTCCAATATCCGTGCTAAGTGTCTGCGCTCCGACAACCCCACCAATGTGGTCAAGGCTACCATGGCAGGTCTGAAGGAACTGCGCACCATCGAGGAAGTCGCTAAGACCCGTGATATTCCCGTGGATAAGATCAAGGCATAAGAGAAGGAGGTCAGAATCATGAAAAAGGTTACATTGACAAAGAGTCTGATCGCCGCAAAGCCCAATCAGATCAAGACCGCCCAGTCCCTGGGCCTGCGCAAGATCGGCGACTGCATCGTCCATGACGATAATGCTGTGCTGGCCGGTAAGGTAAAGGTTCTCGCTCACCTTGTCACGGTCGAGACCGTCAACGACTGATATAAGGAGGGAAAGAGAATGAAACTGAATGAACTTAGACCTGTTGAAGGCTCCACAAAGGCTGCCTTCAGAAAGGGCAGAGGAACAGGCTCCGGTAATGGCAAGACGGCCGGCAAGGGCCATAAGGGCCAGAACGCCCGTTCCGGCGGCGGTGTCCGTCCCGGCTTTGAGGGCGGCCAGCTTCCTCTGTACAGAAAGCTCCCCAAGAGAGGCTTCCATAACAAGTTCGCTGTCGTGTATGCCACTGTGAACATCGGCACTCTGGAGCATCGCTTCCAGGACGGCGACACCGTCAATCTGGAGACCCTGTTGGAAAAGAAGATCGTCCGCAAGGCTTATGACGGCCTTAAGGTCCTCGGAGACGGGGAACTTACCAAAAAATTAACTGTTCAGGCTACCCGATTCACGGCAGCAGCTAAGGAGAAGATTACAGCAGTAGGTGGACAGGCAGAGGAGGTATAAGGATGTTTCAGACATTAAAAAATGCATGGAAGATACCCGAGCTGAAAAATAAGCTCCTGTTTACCTTGCTGATCGTCGTCCTTTACCGCTTAGGCTCCGCTATTCCGCTTCCTTGGGTCAATGCCGACTTAATGCAGACCTACTTTAACAGTCAAGGCGGTAACGCCCTGGGCTGGCTGAACCTGCTCTCCGGCGGTGCCCTTTCCCGCGCTACTCTGTTTGCCCTGTCGGTTTCGCCTTATATCACGGCATCCATCGTGGTGCAGCTGCTCACTGTGGCCATCAAGAAATTTGAAGAGTGGGCCAAGGAAGGCGAAAGCGGCCGTAAGAAGCTCAACATGATCACCCGTGGACTGACCATGATTCTGGCTTTGGCCACCAGCATTGGGTACACCATGTACATTGACAACATGGGGATGCTCACCATCAGCTCTTGGGAAAGCAAGGGAGCACAGGTCTTCGCCAAAATCGTGCTGATTGCCTGCTACTGCGCCGGCGCTTCCATTATCATGTGGATGGGCGAGAAGATCAATGAAAACGGCATCGGAAACGGTATTTCTATTATCCTGTTTGCCAACATCATCTCCCGTCTGCCTGCTCTGGTGGGAAATCTCTGGGATCGTTGCTTCGGTACCTCTGCCGCGAACAGCGGTGTTCCCAGCCTGGGCGATAAGCTGGACGGCTGGGCCCTCTATCTGGTTGGCGCGCTTCTGATGGTGCTGTTTGTCGCCGTTCTGTTGGTTGCTACTGTGGCCGTGGTGTGGTTCTCTAATTCTGAACGCCGCATTCCTGTCCAGTACGCCAAGCGTGTGGTCGGCCGTAAAATGTATGGCGGCCAGTCCTCCACCCTGCCCCTGAAGCTGGATATGGCCGGCGTGATGCCCATCATTTTTGCCAGCTCCATTGTCAGCATTCCCTCTACTGTCGCCGGTTTCTTCCCCGGCCGCGGCTGGGCCGACTGGATTAACAGCTATCTGGGATATACCAGCTTCCCCTATATCGCATTCTATATCATCCTGATCGTGGTGTTTGCATACTTCTACATCATGATCTCCTTCAATCCTGTGGAAGTGGCCAACAACCTTCGTTCTAATGGTGGCGCTATTCCCGGTATCCGTCCAGGCAGACCTACGATTGAGTATATCAAGAAGATTCTCAATCGCATCACGCTGCTGGGTGCGCTGTTCCTGTGCGTGCTATCCGGCCTGCCCATGATCATCAATGTGATCTGGTATGCAGTGGATGGATACGGCGTGTCTGACCTAGCTTTCAGTGGGTCTTCCCTGCTGATCGTGGTCGGTGTGGCGCTGGAAACCTTCCGTGAGCTGGAGGCCCAGATGACACTGCGCAATTACAAGGGCTTCCTTGATTGAGATCAGTCGGATGACGTATGTCTATATACAGCTACATCAACAGCATGAGAATGAGATATCTATCCCATCAACCTATCATGACACCCCTTCAAACGAATATCCAGGAGGAAACAGGTAAAGCATGAAATTGATTTTATTAGGAGCACCCGGTGCCGGTAAAGGCACCCAGTCCGCAAACATTTCCGAGAAGTACGGCATACCCGCCATTGCCACCGGAGACATCCTCCGTGCAGCCATCAAGGAAGGTACCGAACTGGGCAAGTCGGCCAAGAGTTACATTGACGCCGGCAAGCTGGTTCCCGATGAGGTCGTCATTGGCATCATCAAGGAAAAGCTGGCAAGTGATGCCTGTAAGAACGGTTTTATTCTGGATGGTTTTCCCCGCTCCATTCCCCAGGCCGAGGCGCTCGATGCCATGGGCGTGGAGATGGATGCCGTCCTCAGTCTGGAGGTGCCTGATGACAAGATCATCGAACGCATGAGCGGACGGAGAGTCTGCCGGTGCGGAGCATCCTACCATGTGGTTTACCTCCCCCCCAAGAAGGAAGGTATTTGCGACAAGTGCGGCGAGCCGCTGTACATCCGAAATGATGACGCAGAAGATACGGTTCGCAAGAGATTGGAGACCTACCATGCGCAGACAGAGCCTCTGAAGGCGTATTACGCCCAAAAAGGGATTCTTCACACCGTGGAGGGACAGGAGGAGGTTGCTGACACAACCCGTGCCGTCCTCTCCGTCCTTGAAACGGTTGAATGAAAGGCTGTAGCTTTTCGAGGTAAATGGAATGATTCAACTCAAGAATGGTGACCAGATAAAGGCCATGATGGACGCCGGCCGCATCACGGGTGAGGCTTTGCTGCGAGCCCGTGACGCTGTGCGGGTGGGCGTCAGTACCTATGAGCTTGACCGCATCGTGCGGGAGAGCATCGAGAAGGCGGGGGCTAAACCCTCCTTCCTGGGGTACGCCGGTTTCCCCGGCAGTGCCTGCATCAGTATAAACGACGAGGTCATTCACGGCATCCCATCCCGGACACGGCATCTTGAGGAAGGCGACATTGTCAAGATCGATGTGGGAGCCTTCTATAGGGGATTTCACGGCGACTCGGCCCGCACCATTCCGGTGGGAAAGGTCAGCGAGGAGGCACTTCGCCTGATTCAGGTTACGAGGGACAGCTTTTTCGCCGGCCTTGACATGCTGAAAATCGGCAATCGGCTGGGAGATGTGGGAGCGGCCATCGACGCACTCGTCAGAAAGAACGGATACTCCACTGTCAAGCGATACATCGGACATGGCGTCGGCCATGAGCTGCATGAATCTCCGGATGTGCCCAATTACGGCACCCCCGGGCGGGGCGTCCGCCTGTGCGCCGGGATGACCTTGGCCATTGAGCCTATGGTCAATGTAGGCCGGGAAGATGTCAGAGAGCTGAAGGATGGCTGGACGGTCAAAACCGCAGATGGCAGTCTGTCAGCCCATTATGAGAATTCGGTTGCGTTGACCTCCGAGGGAATAATCAATCTCACCGGGATCGATCCTTCGTTCTGACACGTAATGAACCCGTATTCCGATCAGAATTTCGCACAGACGCAAACACACACAGAAAATACTGAGGGAGGGATTTTTCTGCCTAAGGATGATGTCATTGAATTTGAAGGCGTAGTTGAGGAAGCATTACCTAACGCTACCTTCAAAGTTCGGCTTCCCAACGGTCACATCGTGACCGCTCATATATCCGGGAAGTTGCGCCTGAATTATATCAGGATCCTGCCGGGAGACCATGTGACCATCGAGGTGTCGGTTTACGACCTGGATAAGGGCCGCATTACCTGGCGTTCAAAGTAATGCTCCTTACCGCAACCGGACTGTGGCCGACGCTGACGCGGAAGGCCGGGGACCGCATGCGGGAGGGGTAACCACAAGTACAGAGAAAGGTATGGTAATCACCGATGAAAGTGAAACCGTCCGTAAAAAAGATCTGCGACAAGTGCAAGATCATCAAGAGAAAAGACAAGATCATGGTCATCTGCGAGAACCCGAAGCACAAGCAGAGACAGGGATGATCGCTTTTTCGGCAAATTCGCAGTCCCCCTCCTGCGGGGACGAAACTAAATCACACAGAGAGGTGAAAAGGAAATGGCTCGTATAGCTGGTGTTGATATTCCCAACAACAAGCGCGTTGAGATCGCTCTGACCTACATCTACGGAATCGGCCGCAAGAGCGCCAACGACATCCTGGCTGCTACCGGTATCAATCCCGATACCCGTGCCAAGGATCTGACCGAGGACGAGATCGCAAAGCTCCGTGATGAGATCGAAAAGTCCTACACTGTGGAAGGCGATCTTCGCCGTGAGGTGTCCTTGAACATTAAGAACATGGTCGAGATCAACTGCTACAGAGGCATCCGCCACAGAAAGGGCCTGCCGGTCAGAGGTCAGCGTACCAAGACCAATGCAAGAACAAGAAAAGGCCCCGCCAAGACGATTGCTAACAAGAAGAAGTAAAGGAGTGGCAGAAATATGGCAAAGAATGATAAGGCCAAGGTTACGAAGAAGCGCCGCGAAAGAAAGAATATCGAAAAAGGTACGGTGCATATTCAGTCTACCTTCAACAACACGATTGTCACCATCACCGATGTGAACGGGAACGCGATTTCCTGGGCTTCTGCCGGTGAGCTCGGCTTCAAAGGCTCCCGTAAGTCCACCCCGTTCGCCGCACAGTCTGCATCTGAAACCGCAGCCAGAATTGCGGTGGATCACGGTCTGAAGTCTGTTGAGGTATATGTGAAGGGACCGGGCGCCGGTCGTGAGTCCGCCATTCGTGCCTTGGAGACTGTGGGTCTGCAGATCACCCTGATCCGCGATGTGACCCCCATTCCCCACAACGGTTGCAGACCCCCCAAGCGCAGACGTGTCTAATTGATAGGAGGAGAAAGAACATGGCAAGATACACAGGCCCTGCGTGCAAGCTCTGCCGCAGAGAAGGCAAGAAGCTGTACCTTAAGGGTGACCGTTGCATCAGCGGCAAGTGCGCTGTTGAACGCAGAACCTCTGCTCCCGGTCAGCACGGTGCTGACGCAAAGAAGATGAGAGAGTACGGGATGCAGATGAGAGAGAAGCAGACCGCCAAGAGATATTACGGTGTGCTTGAGAGACAGTTCAGAAATTACTATGAGGAAGCAGACCGCAAGGAAGGTATGACCGGTGAGAACTTGCTCATCCTGCTGGAACGCAGACTGGACAATGTGGTCTACCG
>CAZQAI010000073.1:0-7798 GCA_964591305.1 uncultured Clostridium sp. | reverse complement strand
TATAGGTACCGGTACGCACCCCGTTTTCAAGACCCACATCATGGACAGCACGGAGGTTGGCATAAAATCCGTTGCGATCCATAGAGCCTGCCGGAAGGCCGAAGGGATACCGGTCATAAATCAGGTAGTCCACCGGGTAGCCGCCATTGGCACACAGGCGGCACCAGTCGTTCATTTGAGCGCGGTATATCGTTTCCGAGCTGTAAGATGCACTGGGAAGAAAGTTCAGGTGCATGTAACCGGCCGGAAAAGCTTTTTTCAGTGCCAGGTAGGCATCCACATATGCGTTGGGGTTATATGGCTCATCCAGAATGTAAAAACCGCCTAGGGCAGGATAGCTTGTGTATTTGTCCACTTGCCGCTTGATCGCGGCCTCTCTCTTGGACACAAGACTGCCGCCGAAGGTTCCGTCCTGTATGATCAGCTTGAGACCGTACTTTTCGCAAAGCTCCAGCATCTTCTTCTGGTTTTCGGGAGTAGCCAGCGTCTCCTCACCGGCGCCGAGAATCCAGTTCACACCGGCATCGGCGATCAACTGATACTGCTCATCATTGATGTAGTCAGGAGTAGGAGGCCAAAAGATGGAGAGCATGATGTTCTCATCAAATCCCAAAGGATCGGAAGAACTGTTGGATACGGCCGTAACAGCTGTATAGGCCGGTGTGCTGCTGTTCCTAGTATGCACAGCACCTGTGGTGTCCGTGCCGGGTACGGCCTCAGAGTTCAAAGCCATGGCGTTGCCTATCATAACCGCACCGCTGAGTGCAGTGACCGACGCCAGCATCAGGGTTCCCAGACGCCGGAGAGAGCGGAAAAAAGTCTGTTTCAAGCGAATACCTCCTTTAGCCTGTATATGCATACTGCATCATCCTCCGGGGATGATAATACCATCTCATTATATTATATTCCGGCAAAAAAGTCAAGAGAAATTTGCTTCAACTTGTTGACTTTTACGAAATAATATGATATTATATGCCCGAAGGCGGATTCCGTGTATACGGTACCCCTCGCTCATACATGATCAGGAAGGATCTCAATATGGTAAAGCTTATATACGACAAAGGCAGCAGCATGTGGAAGGCAGATTCGGTCAGCTTCGGCACAGGCTGTATCAGCGGGAAAATTACCTTTACAGACTCAGGAAACACATCTCTCGGTGTGGTGAGAGCTGACGGAAAGGCGATTGGCACAGTGGCTCTGTCCAGTGACGCAAGGCCTGTCAACGAAGCGGTGTTCGATATCGACCTCACAGAGGGAACACACGAGGTGTCTGTGGAGGTCAAGGGCTCGGCTACCCTTTTTGACTTGGCCTTTTCAGCTGAACCTGCTTTTGGGGACAGTGTCTATGTGCCCACTCCTGAAAGAAAGCTCATCGATATGGGCTCTGAGACTTGGGAAGCCACCGACATGCTTGGCCGCAAGGTCGCTTCCGTGGAGGATGTCCGGGGGGCCCGCAAGGATCGCAAGGTAGGCATTTTCTACTGGACATGGCGGGAATCGCATGCCCACATGCGTCCGGTGGATGTGGTGGATGTGCTGGACAGATACCCTGCCGCCGAATATCGCAAGGATCATCCGGCTTGGGGAGAGCGTCCCTTCCAGTGCCACTGGCATGAGCCTTTTTATGGATTTTATCGCAACTCTGACCCTTACATCATCCGCCATCATGCGGCACTCCTGGCCGCCGCCGGGGTGGATATGATCATGTTTGATTGCACCAACGGCGCACTGCTCTGGCGGGACGCCTATGAGCCTTTGCTTAAAGGTTTGCATGAGGCCAGAGAGGACGGCATCCGGACCCCGCAGGTGGCCTTCATGATGAATTTCGGCCCCATGCAGTCCACAGAATTCATGCTCCGTGCCCTGTATCAGAATCTGTATAAGCCGGGCTTGTATTCCGATCTGTGGTTCCGTGTGGACGGCAAGCCGCTGGTCATGGCCTACCCTGATTCTCTTCCGGAAACAGGAGTTTGCGAAGCCGACACCCGCCTGTTGCAGGAAATTCGCTCTTTCTTTACTTTCCGCCCTGGCCAGCCCTTGTACGCCGGCGGCCCCAAGCGTCCCGATCAATGGGGATGGCTGGAAATTTTCCCGCAGAATAAGTACGTAGAAAGACCGAATGGCGGCTGCGAAATGGTGACGGTGGGTGTGGGGCAGAATGCCAATGCATCCCGTATCTGTACTCACTTCAACGATAAGGATACCTTCGGACGGAGCTATACCGGCAAGGACGGCTTTGCCCACCTGTCTCCCGACTCCTATAAATATGGATATAATGTGCAGGAGCAGTGGGACAGAGCCATTGATCTTGACCCTGATCTTGTGTTCGTAACCGGTTGGAATGAATGGATCATGGGACAATTTAAGGAACCGTGGCTGTCCGACAACGAGTCCACCCAGCTGGCAATGGTGGATCAGTTCGATCGTGAACACAGCCGGGACATCGAGATGGACAAGGATGGCTATCTGGATACTTATTACCTCCAATTGGCGCATAATATCCGTAGATTCAAGGGGGCCGGGGCAAGACAGAAACCCTCTGCTCCCAAGACCATCAAGCTGTCAAGCGGGGAGAATCAGTGGAAGGATGTCCAGCCGGTGTACCGCAACCCGAAGGGCACCACGATCCATCGTGACTGGGACGGCTTTGCCGGGTATCATTATGTCAATACGACAGGCCGGAATGACATAGTGGAGGCATGCGTCGCCCGGGATGACAACATGCTGTACTTCCATGTCAAGTGCGCCGGAGACATCACCCCTCGTGAGGGCGAGGGCTGGATGACACTGTACCTCAACACCGACCGTTCCCGGGAGACTGGCTGGGAAGGATATGACTTTGTGATCAATCGCGTAGATGCCAGGAAAGGATGTGCCATGGTGGAACGGTATCTTCCCACCGCACAGCCCGGCAGTTACACATGGGAGATGGTGGGGCAGGCTGTACTGAGAGTCAGAGGGAATACACTGACACTGGGTATCCCCCGTGTCCTTCTTGGCCTTGAAGGACGCAAGCTGGATCTTGAGTTCAAATGGAGTGACCATATGCAGAAACCGGAAGTCATGGACTTTTATGCCAATGGCGACGCCGCACCCATTGGGCGATTCAACTACCTGTTCAAAGAGTAACGGTTTCTATTCCGCATTGTGGCATCACAGGCCCAAAGCCTTTTGAAGGAGGTTTCAACATGAAAAAAAACCGATCATTTTTCGCGTGTCTGCTGGCGGCTGCCTTGCTGGTCAGTTTTTTCCCTGTGAATATGGAAATAAAAGCGGCCAATGAGTCAGACATGTATGAAAGCCAAGCGGACGGAGACAGGGCGCCTGTCCTTTTGGAGGAGGACGTCTCAGGACGGGAAACGGTCAGCTTTTCCAAAAACGGGATTGGCGGAAACCCGTATACCAGTGGCCTGAACAACCCCATGGGGTACTATTTCAAGCTGGACGAGAGCAAGAGGCTTCTTTCCATAAATGTGAATGAATTCGCCACCTACAACACCAATGTCAACAGGGGTACCTTCCGCTTATATCAGTGGAGGGGAAGCTATGCTGATACCGTCGCATCAGACCCGTTGTATGCCATGGACATTGTGGATCACGTGGATCACGATGATCTGACCATGACGCTTCCTCAAGATGCAGTGATCAGTGGAGAACTGTATTTTGAGATCATCTGCACAGAAGGCGCCGCCTATACCCCCTGGTTCGCCGAGGGAGGGGTGGCAGATGAGCAGCCCGGAAAGGTAACGGGTATGCAGGCATATCTCGGTGGCAATCCGAACTATGCGTTTGCCTGTGAGATCACCCTTGCAGACATCGAAAACCGCTCGCCTTTCAAATTTGTCACCTGGACATACGATTTCGGCGATGATTTGACCGATTCGGCCGGCGCTTATGCTGTGACCCACACCAACCAGATAAACATAGGGAAGGCTCATGGAGGATACACCACCTTCACAGCGGCAGGGGAGGATCCCTACTTCCGTATTCCCGATGAAAAAAGCCCTGCGCCCAAGGGCTCGGAGCTTGGCTATGTGGCTATTCTGTACCGTACCACGGCGCCTATAGCCGCCGGAGAGTTTTTTGTCAACCATGGAGGAGCCATCTGGGGGCAGGAAGGAACCTTTGCTTCGGTGAAGTATCAGAATGACGGCGTATGGCATGTGGCTCTCTGTGATGCCAGCGCTTCCTGGGGAAAGTCAGATGATACACTGTCAGCCTTCCGCTTTGACCCGCTGGCTTCAGGATGTGCGAGCGGGGACAGCATCGATGTGGCCTGGCTGAAGTTTTTCGGGGATGGTGACATGGCCCGCTCCTTCGCCGACGATGCAAACAAGCAACTGGACGCCATGCGTCAGAAAGAGCAGCAGGCGGGCACGGTGGCTGTAGACTTTGGGACGGGAAAGCTGCCGGCCGGTTTTACAGCTGATCAGGCCGTCACCGTGTTTGTCCAACCGGATTTTATCCGCCTGATGAGTACCGGAGAAGGTACGGTCTTGCTTGACGGTCTGTCGTTGGATGCCGCATTCGGGTATGCCCGGCTGATCTGCCGGACTGAGAACCTGGATTCTGTCACCCTGTCCGTCGGAGACACATCCGCTGTCAGCCCTGTGAATGACAACGGCTTCTGGCAGACCATCGATATCGATCTGACCCGGTCCGACGGGGCTGACAGCCTGTCTCTGACCCTGCCCGGCGAGGAGGGGTGGTTGGATATTGCCTGCGTGGTGCTGTGCAGTCAGGAGGCTTATCGGGACGCCTATCAATATCCCCGGACACTGAACACACACCGGTATGTGCTGGGCGAGTCATCTGTGCCGGTGCTGACCTGCACGGTAGCCGAGGCAGGTGATCCCTACTGCGGGCCGGGAGAATTCTTCGGGCAGAAATTTGAATCCTCGACCCCTGTGTCGGGCGTGGTCGTTTATAATATGTCCACCTGGAGTTCGTCGGATAAGAATGCGGGCATATTCCGCTTATGGGCATGGCAGGGAAGCTATGACGCCACTGTGTCCGGCCAGCCATTGGTCAGTCGGGAGCTTACTGACATTCCAAACAATGTCGACTTTACTGTTACCTTCGACCCGCTGGAGCCGGGTGCCTACCTTTATGAGATTAAGATGACCTCAGATGGCGGGAATGCCTATACCGGATTTTATAGCAAAGGCGGCGAGGCAACAGAGGGATCGGTGGCCTTCCGGAACGGCCAGGCCAACGGCATGACGCTGTATTCAGCCTACCTGACACCGGGGCGAGGACTTGTCGACAAGGGCCCGGAATATGCCATGACACCTACCGTGGTCTTTGATTTCACCTCGTACATAGAGAATGCCTCGACTGCTTATGGCCTGAAGGATGCCTCAGGCTGTACCGTGACGGATTTGTGTGACAAGGGGTATGTGACATTTACTTCCACAGGAAATGATCCTTTCCTGACTTTAGGCTCTTTCCCACAGACTGCCGGTGCCTTGTGTGACTGGATTGTCATCAAGTACCGCGCGAACACCAAGGCACCGCACGGAGAATTCTTTGTCTGCCGTACCGATGGGGTCACCTGGGGACAGGACTACGCCCGTTCCAATGTCCTCTTTGACTGGGAGAACGATGGCGCATGGCACATTGCCGTGATCGATGCGTCAGGTGTGTGGGGCCAGGCAGAGGACGTGGAGATTTTCAACGTGCGTTTTGATCCGATGGAGAAGCCAGAGGGAGCAGGTGAGAGTGTCGATGTTTCCTACATCCGCTTCTTTGCCAGCGAAACAGCCGCCAGAACCTTTGCTGACAGCGAGTATGTAGACGGAGCCGTACCTGCACCCGAGGTGCCGGTCAATCCTGCGGATGCGAAGCCGGTTCTGCTGTTGGACGGCGAAAAGCTGACAGTCACCTCAGGTTCCGATACAGAGCCTGCCGCATACAACTACGAGCAGGGCTATGTGACCCTGACGGCCAAAGGGAGCAAACCGTCACTGACCCTGTTAGATGAAAAAACGAATGTGGCCCGTTACATGGCTGTCAGGTACCGGACAACTGTTTCCGGCATGAAGGGAACCGTATATGCCGGGTCGGTGCAGTCCGCTCCGCACGGAGGCGGAGATTGCCTGTCCTTTGACTATATACCGGACGGTGCATGGCATACGGCTGTGCTTGACCTTGGGGCTCTGGCTGACTACGATACCGCAAGTCAGGCGATCAACTATTTACAATACGACTACTTAACCCCGATCAGCGGAGCTGTCCTTGCCGGGGACTCAGTGGACATTGCCTATATCGGCTTCTTTGCCATCAAAGGGGAGGCGGAATGCTTCATACATACGCCGCCTAACCCCGTAACCACTCATACCATCCGGTACCTTGTGGATGGCCGGGTGATATACACGGTTACCTACCGGGAAGGCGACACAGCCGTTGAGGATCCTGTGGTACCCCAAAAGCCGGGTATGGTCGGCAAATGGGAGACATACACGCTGTCAGGCGACATAGATGTCAACGCTGTGTATACACCTGATGGCACGCAGGCCGGCGGAGGTACGGTCGTATTACCTGAACCGGGAGCCGAAACCGAAACCGACACGGACGCCTCTCCGGAAACAGCAGTTCAGGATCCTCAGCTGGATACGGCTCAGGGGACGGAACCGGCAACACCTGGACGAGGATGTCATTCAGCCCTTTTGTCCGGTATGGCCGTTGTGCTGTTAGCCGTGTGTGCCTTGGGCATAAGAAAACGAAGGATGTGACAGAGAACTGAGCGACCACAGCTCACACGGCGGCAGAACCCGTCAATCAAACCGCAGAAAGGAATGGTTACAGATATGAAAACATGCAGAAGCCCTCTCGTTTTCCTTCTTATTGCAGTTCTCATCGCCACCCTGCTCCTGCCATCCTGTCAACAGACCGGCACCAAGGGCAGCGAAACGACCGCAACTGCAACAGGCGATACGGAAAGTCAGCCCGGCGTAGAAAGCGAGACCAATGCACTTGATGATCCCCGTGATACGCCTAAGACAGGCGAATACGATTTAACCACCAATCTGGTTCTGCCGGACTATTCGTATGAAGCCTCTGCGGGGGATGACAACATCACCGGGATTCTGACCGCTTCCCGCGATGTGTTGGCAGACACCTGGACAGGTACGGATGGGGCGGGCCGCTCCATGCCGGATGCCGCCACGACTCCGGTGGCTTCCGATCGGCTGGTGGGTATCTTCTATTTTCTATGGCGTGACACCGACCAGAATACCCTAAATGAAATCCCTGCTTCCGATCACAACAAGGCCTATTGGGAAGGCGGCGTGGATAAGCTATGGGAGGTCATGCAGGAGGGAGGGGAAGGACACCCCCACTATTGGGCAGAGCCTTATTTTGGCTACTATTCCTCCAACGACGAGTGGGTGTTGCGCAAGCATGCCTATATGCTGGCCGATGCGGGAGTGGACTTTGTCTTCTTTGATACCACCAACAACAACACGCACAAGGTGTCCTATATGGCCCTCATGAAGGTGTGGGAAGAGGTCAGACAGGAGGGGTACCGTGTGCCCCAAGTATGCTTCCTGTGCGGGGGCTACGATGAAGAATTTCACGAAATATACAATTCTGTATATAAAGAGGGACTGTATCAGGATCTGTGGTTCTACTGGAACGGAAAACCACTGATCATGACTTCAAGTGCGGACATCAATTTTACCGATGAGGAAAAAGAATTCTTCACCTGGCGGCTGTCCTGGGCCGATACCTTCCAGGACTGGTATCAGACAAGACAGGGAAAGGCCTGTTGGGCCTGGAGTGATCATGCATCGCAGAG
>CAZQAI010000072.1:0-7990 GCA_964591305.1 uncultured Clostridium sp. | reverse complement strand
TCAATCCCGAGTGGTGCTGGAAGCGGCCGGGAAGGGAGGCATCCCTGCAGTTTTCGGCCATGGGCTACTATTTTGCCCGGGAGGTGACCCGGCATATTGATGTACCGCTGGGTCTTGTCATGATGTGCGCAGGCGGAGCCTGTCTGCGTGAGTTATTCCCCGAGGAGATTGCTCATGGGGAAGGATATTTTGCGGGAGCCAATGTACGGGAAGCCGGGTATTATAACGCCCTGATTCACCCCCTGATAGGTCTGGCCTTTACCGCCCAGCTCTTCTTCCAGGGAGAAAGCGAGGGAGGGGACCGTTGCCTGGCAGAGAAGTATACCTACGAGCTGGCCCTGCTTGTGGCTGATGAGCGCCGACGCTTTGGCATTGATTTTCCATTCTATAATGTCCAGCTCTCCTCCTACAGACAGGAGGGTGCTGACTTTTTCCGGTGGCTGGACATCATACGCATGCAGCAGTTTGATGCAGTGAAGGTCATTCCTGACTCCACCTTGACTGTGGATATGGATCTGGGTGCGCCGGACGGGTATCCTGACTGGGCCCATTCACCCCGCAAACTGGAGCTGGGTGAGCGGCTGGCCGCCTTGGCCTTAGCCCGTCAATACGGGATCGGACGGGAGAGTGAAGTATCCTCCCCACGGCCTGTATCGGCATATCTGACAGCAGACCGCAGACAGATCGTGGTGGAATTTTCCTATGTGGGGGCAGGGCTTACAGTCAGCGGCCATACCCCGGCCGACAGTCTGGGTATGGAGGTCGTCGGCTTTTCCGTTGGTGACTACGACCATCTTTTCCCAGCAAAAGCCAGCATCAGCAGCCGATGTGCTGTGACGGTTGATGTTCCTGTGAATGCCGAGGAGCCTCATGCCGTTCATTACGCCTATTTCAAGATCGTCACCATGGAAAATGCCACGCTGAGAGGAGGGAACAACCTGCCTGCGCCGGCCTTTACCATGAGATTGTGATTCATACGTAGCACAATGCCGTAGGACGCCTCTGACGGTCTGGTGCATGCTACACCACGCGATCAGCGTGTATACTTTCTACACATGAACAGGAGGAAACCCATTGAGCAAACCGGCAACTTCCCGCACCCTTATCAGAATCATATTGAGCAAGCTGACAGAATCTGCTCTTTCCGTCCTGCCGGTGGCGATTCTTGTCTGTGTCCTGCATGTGACACCACTGGTTTCCCTTACCAATCGGGAGCTTGGCGTTTTTCTGCTGTCGGCTGTCCTTTTGGTAATCGGCATGAGCCTTTTTAACCTGGGGGCTGACATGGCCATGACCCCCATGGGGGAGCATATAGGGGCAGGATTGACACGCTCCCGAAAGATGGTGGCCCTTTTGGGCGTTTGCTTTGCCATGGGCGTGCTGATCACAGTGGCTGAACCTGATTTGTCTGTATTGGCCGCCCAGGTGAAGGATGTTATGAATCCCACTGCCTTGATCCTGACTGTTGGGGTGGGTGTAGGCTTGTTCCTGATGCTTGCTGTGATCAAGATGGTGTCACGACGATCTCTCGCCTCTTTGCTTCTCTTTCTGTATATGGTGCTCTTCGCTGTTGGATCTTTGGTGGTGGTAAATGGAAACGGGGACTTTCTGTCCATGGCCTTTGATTCGGGAGGCGTGACAACCGGTCCCATTACCGTCCCTTTCCTGATGGCTTTGGGCGTAGGTATTGCCACCACTCTGGGGGGACGGAACGTGGGGGAGAACAGCTTTGGCTTGATTGCTCTTTGCTCTGTCGGTCCCATTCTGGCGGTTCTGCTTTTGGGAATTACCTCCGAAGGTGGCATGGCCTATACGGTACCTGATTACTCTCTCGGCACGCATTTTCTTGCCGACTTTGTATCTGCTCTGAGGCATACCGCCGGAGAGGTAGCTTTGGCGCTGGGGCTGATTGTGGCCTTCTTTCTGATTCTTCAATTCGTCTGCCTTCGTCTGCCAGTGCGCAAGATAGGCCATATCGGTGTGGGTATCCTGTATACCTTTGCAGGTCTTGTCATTTTCCTTTCTGCTGTCAGTGAGGGCTTCATGCCTATCGGGTATAAGCTGGGTTCCCAGCTGGCGGACAGTCATCCCGCAGCTCTATTGATTTTTGGCTTTGTCATTGGCATGGTGGTGGTATTGGCCGAGCCGGCTGTGCATGTGCTGAATAAGCAGGTGGAGGATGTGACCGATGGCACTGTGAGCAAAGGAGCCATGATGGTGGCCTTATGTATCGGGGTTGGCATATCCATAGCCCTGTCCATGCTGCGTATTTTGTATGACTTCAGCATTCTGTATTATGTAATCCCTGGTTACCTGCTGTCCCTGGGACTTTCCTTCTTTGTGCCAGGGCTGTACACCGCAATCGCTTTTGATTCGGGTGGTGTAGCCAGTGGTCCGCTGACTTCCAGCTTCATCCTGCCCTTTGCGGTGGGCGCCTGTGTGGTGCTACAAGGCGAATCCCGGGTGCTGACCGATGCCTTCGGTGTGGTGGCTATGGTAGCCATGACTCCGCTGATCACCATCCAACTGTTAGGCTTCCGAGCGGTTTTGACACGCCGAGTGAAAGCCAAAGTTGCTATGAAACGCATGCTTCAGGCTGATGATGAACAGATCATTCAGTTTTTATAGCAGAGGGAGGTACAGCCATGAAGACACACCAGATGGGCAATCCGTCACCTGAGCTCACTCCTGTTCCACGAAAACTCAAGCTGTTGGTGACGGTGGTGAACAGAAAGAAGACAGAATTTTATACGGATTTCCTGCAGGGATTTGAAGTCAATTTCCAAACCGTACTCAACGCGGAGGGAACCGCCGATACCGAAACACTCCATATGCTGGGCCTCGCCGATCGTGAGAAGTGTGTGATTCTCAGCGTCGTCTGTGAGGACCGCGCCGCAGAGATTCTGGATGCCTTGTCAGAAAAATTCCTGACAATTAAAAATGGAAAGGGCATTGCCTACACTGTACCGCTTTCAGGTACCATCGGGGTGGCCGGATATCGGTTCCTTAGCAATGCCCGTGTGTGATACAGGAGAAGTTACCATGAATCAGAATTTTGAGCATGAGGTGATACTGGCTGTTGTCAATGCCGGCTTTTCAGATACCGTCATGGAGGCCGCCCGCTCTTTGGGGGCAGGCGGCGGTACAGTCATTCACGCCAGAGGCACAGCCAGCGGAGAGGCAGAGAAGCTGTTCGGAATCACGGTTCAGCCGGAAAAAGAGATCGTCATGATTCTGGTGCCCAGAGCTCTGCGGGACGACATTCTTCACGCTATTTACCGCCAAGCAGGTTTTAAGACCGATGGGCAGGGTATTGCGTTTTCCCTGCCGGTGGACGGTGTAGTCGGTCTGCGTGAGCAAGGTTGATCAGTGGCCACAGCCACAAATCCTCCGGATCAACAGGTTATGCTGCCTCACCCAAAGGAAACGCGGATGCGATCAGGTCGGTGCAGAGGAGAGGCTTGCTTTTTCAAATCGTGCAGGGCGGTTTCAGCCGCCCTTTTTCCTTGCATGGCGGCAATGGGCAGCCCGCCCGGGGAATAGAGCCATTGACCGGCCAGCACCACATTCTCCACCCCGGGTATCTTTCCGGACAGGCTGCGAGGCAGAACGCCAGGACGGGACACGAAGCTCATAAAGGAGCCAATCTCACTGCCCACATACTTTCGGTAGGTAGCCGGAGTCCAGACATCCAGCAATTTGACATGTCCTTCCGATGTTGGGCAGACTGCAGATAGCAAGCGGATAAAGGAATCGGCTATTGCCTGCTTGCTTTCTGTATATCCCTTCCGGTCATGAGCCAAAAGAATGAAGGAGCGAGCGGTCTTCTCAGGACAAAAAACCATAGCCTGTACCACGGTATGTCCCTTGGGAGCGAAGGAGGGTTCATGAGAAAATGTCCGGAATATGACCTGGCCTTCTCCTAAAACAGGTACCTCCTCCGGGGGAATGGGCACGATGAGATCATCCGTAAAACCAACTGCTTCAGTTGGACAGGAAAAGGCCGCATGGAAGGCAGAAAAACGAATCGAATCCGCGTCCCTGTATTTCCGTGCAAGAGCCGGCGGCATGGGAGCTTGCAGAATTTTTCCGCATATCCTGCGGGGATCGGCAGTGATGATCACATAATCGGCGGGGATCTTGCTGCCGCCTGAGAGTGTAACCGAGGTAGCCTGTCTTCCGGTCCACTCTCCACCAAGTGTCACGGAGGTAACAGCCTGGGACAGACGGAGTTGTCCTCCGAGACTCCGGAAGCGATCCGCAATACGCAGGGCCATAGCACGGGACCCACCGGCAGGCAGGTCGGCGTTACCGGCGCCAAAATCCGCCATGACCAGAATCATAGCCATAGCCGTAAAACAGTCCCCGCACATGGCATTCATGAACTGAGCCAAGAGCGGATGCTTAAACCTGCTGGCAAGCTCCTTGGTGCTCATACGGAAATACCGCAGTATGTCAGGCATGGACAGGAGTGTACCCGCTGTTGATTCCTTACGGCCGTGTTGCCGCGGAGCGATGCCTTTCCAGTTCTGCACAACCGCCACAGCACGGAAGAGCCGGTTTATTTCCGTGATGTCCTCGGGAGAGAGGACTGTCATGTCCCGGCGTGTACGTTCGAGATTCCGCCAAAGCGTGATAGATTCTGTCCCCTGACGGCATGTGAAGAGGGATGTGGGATGCAGGATGTCCACATGCCCCAACGCCCCCAGCTGGCACCATTCTTGATATAGCTTTGTGGAGGGATTGGTACCGTTCAGCCAGTGCATGCAATTATCGATATAGTATCCCTGCCTGTCCCACCCGGTCAGATTCCCACCGGGTACGTTGTGTGCTTCGCATATCGTCACCCGGTGCATCCCTGATAAAGCCAGGTGGATTCCGGTAGATAAACCGGTTACACCGCCGCCGACTATGATGATATTTGCCATACGGTATTCTCCTTACTGTTTTTTCAGCTTTGTATGACCTCAAGGCGACTCGATCTCACCTGATGAAACGTCCGGCGATGCTTCTATGATAGAGTCAGGTGTCGCTGACGTCTGCGGTTTTAGCTTTGAAAGCACTTGAAACGACAAAGCATATGCCGACATGCCGCCTTGAGCCTTTATCACATCAAGTATGGCCGCCATCCGAAGCCCATATACACCGAAAATGAAATTTTAACCCGCCGATCTTGCAAAAAACTTAAAAAACCACTTGAAATTCCGCAGCATTTCGTGTATAATAATGCGCAGATGCAGAGAGGCGCAGGCAGCGTCTGCCTGCGTTTGGAAATTATAATGAACAAGGAGAAGTATGTATGTCCTATGTAGATGAGATCATGGACAGGGTTGTCAAGCAGAACCCTGCCCAGCCCGAATTCCATCAGGCTGTTGGCGAAGTGCTTGAGTCACTGCGTCCTGTGGTAGAGGCCAATGAAGCCCTATATCGCCGGGAAGCTCTGCTGGAGCGTATGACAACCCCCGAGCGTCAGATTCTGTTCCGTGTCCCTTGGGTGGATGACAAAGGGCAGGTGCAAGTCAACAATGGCTTCCGCGTGCAGTTTAACAGTGCGATTGGCCCTTACAAGGGTGGTATTCGTCTGCATCCGTCCGTCAATCTGGGTATTATCAAGTTTCTGGGCTTTGAGCAGGTGTTTAAGAACTCCTTGACCGGTCTGCCGATCGGCGGCGGAAAGGGAGGGGCTGATTTTGATCCCAAAGGCAAGTCCGACAGGGAAGTGATGGCCTTCTGCCAGAGCTTTATGACTGAGTTATACCGTCACATTGGCGCTGACACCGATGTACCTGCCGGTGATATCGGCACGGGTGCCCGTGAGATCGGATATATGTTTGGCCAGTATAAGCGTATTTGCGATGTATATGAGGGCGTGCTGACCGGTAAAGGCCTCACATATGGCGGCTCTCTGGCCCGTACAGAGGCTACAGGATATGGCTTGCTTTACTTCACTCAGGAAATGCTGAAGGCCAACGGGATTGACCTCACCGGTAAAACCGTGTCTGTATCAGGTGCCGGAAATGTGGCCATTTACGCCATTCAGAAAGCATGGCAGCTGGGGGCAAAGCCTGTGACCTGTTCCGATTCCACCGGCTGGATCTATGATCCTGATGGCATTGATGTGGCCCTACTTAAGGAGATCAAGGAAGTGAAGCGTGCCCGCCTGACCGAGTACAAGGCTGCGAAACCTAATGCCGAATACCATGAGGGTAAAGGTGTATGGTCTGTTAAGGCCGATGTGGCTTTGCCATGCGCAACACAAAATGAATTGACACTGGACGACGCCAAAGCGTTGGTGGCAGGTGGCGTCATTGCTGTCGCCGAGGGTGCCAATATGCCCACTACTTTGGAGGCTACCGCATATCTCCAGCAAAACGGTGTGCTTTTCGCGCCCGGTAAGGCTTCTAATGCAGGCGGTGTCGCAACTTCAGCTCTGGAGATGAGCCAGAATAGCGAGCGGCTCAGCTGGACATTTGAAGAAGTGGATGCCAAATTGCACAATATTATGGTCAATATTTTCCACAACCTGGATTCCGCTGCTGAAAAGTACGGCATGAAGGGCAACTACGTGGCAGGAGCCAATATCGCAGGCTTCGAGAAGGTGGCCACTGCTATGCTGGCGCAGGGAATTGTTTGATATCTGGGAGAATTGTGAGAACCGTTCCATAAGTGGTTCTTGTGGATGGTGCTGAAAGACATCGGGCTGTCTCACTAAGGTGAGCCAGCCCGGCAAATCCGATTCGGAGGATTAAATCCTCCGTTTTTATGCAAAAAACATTGGATATTGCGCAAAATGGGCGGCACCCGACCGCCCATTTTGAGGGGCTGTCGCTTAATGCGACAGCCCCATTGTTTTTCCGGATGCTTTGGTTACAGTTCACCCACCCCGTTGATCTGAAAAAGGTTTTCCGTTGAACAGAAACGGTAGACCATGCCTGTCGCTATGCGGATGACATTTATTTGTTCGTATCTTGCACTATTGGGCGGTTACTTGAAGATTACACTGCCAGGTGCCGGGGCGTTTGATGGTTCGCTGTTTGAAGGAGGACGCTCAGAGGCAGAAGTGCATGAACCGCATGGCCTCATAGTAATCGGTGGCTGTGAAGGATACAGTCTTGGCGTCTACGGACACAGCACCGGGATAGTAGGAATAGCGGTGTGCTGTTCCCCAGTCCTTGTACTCCACCCGCACCTCAAAGGACGCGGGCAGGGTCAAAAGGCAGGCAGCCCGCTTGTTCGGGTCACGCAGCCCGTTAAGGGCTTGCTGCATGGTTTTACGGATATCCTCACACACCACAGACGGGTGACGGGATATAACCGCTCCACCCATGCCTGTCTTGGAAGCCACCGTACAGATACCGGGCACCAGCCGCCGTGCTGATTGACAGAGAGCCTCATCTCCCGACAGAAAGACAATGGGAATCTGCAAGTAAGCGGCCATATAGGCATTGATTGTGAATTCAGAGGCCCGTTCACCGTTGATAAACACCTTTTGAACCGAGGTGGTCATGGTATGAGAGAGGGAGTTGCCGTCGCTCATGGCATCGCTGTGGTAGCCGGTAAAGGCCACTGCGTCATAGGCTTCCAGGTTCAGCCCACCCATCATGCACCACGGATCCCGGCTCCAACCTTGGATCAGACGGGCACTGCGGGGCAGACCGGCTGGATTCAGGTTTCTAGCCGAATCATGGGCATCCTTGACGGTGGTCACATAGCCAGACAGTTCAGCCCCTTCCACAGCCGATGCCACCTCACATGTCATCTGGGCAGCAAAATATTCATACCTGCGTTTGCCGGCCTCGGTTTCATCCCAGGTGTCGATTCCGGCCGTGCCTTCAATGTCGGCGCTGATATATAGTTTTGGGGTCATGGTATATTCCTTTCATGTTATCTGTTGTTAAGCTGATTGTAAGTTACAGTTCAGCACCCTCTCTATAGTACGCTCCCTTTTCCACTGTAGAGTGGGGCGAGGGGCCCCGCGACTGCGTTTAGA
>CAZQAI010000071.1:0-7995 GCA_964591305.1 uncultured Clostridium sp. | reverse complement strand
GTGGAAGATCCCACAGGTCATGTTCTATACCAACACGGCCTCAGGGAAAACGGTGCAGAAAATTTATGATGCCGTATACAAGCCCGGGTACTGCCGGGACACTTGGTTCTGTCTTGACGGAAAGCCGGTGATCATTGCGGTGGAGGCTGAGTGTTCCCCTGAATGCCGGGATTTCTTCAACATCAAGATGTCACAGTGGCCCAATGAGCCGGATAAGTTGGGCGGTTGGCCCTGGATGGATTTTACCCGTCCGCAGCGTGTCTTCGCCAACCTCAAAGGGGAGCCGGAGGTCATCAATGTATCGGTAGCCCAGCATCCCCAGCTTCGTTTTGGCGACTCGGTGTTGTATGGAGAGACAGGCAACTGCGGCCGTGCCTTCCACAACGGAACCAATGATCCGGATCCCGATGCATGGAAGCATGGATATAACTTTGCAGAGCAGTTTGACCGGGCTGTAGAAGCCGATCCCCCCATCGTGCTGGTCACCGGCTGGAACGAGTGGATTGCCGGCCGCTGGCAGGGCATCCCGGAGCGGCCCATCATGTTTGTGGACTGTGCCAACTATGAGTACAGCCGGGACATCGAGATGATGAGAGGCGGCTACTTCGACAACTTTTTCATGCAACTGGTTGGATATGTCCGCCGGTATAAGGGCGTAGAGCCAACACCGGTATTCAGAAAGTCAGAGGTGGGCGAGGGCCGTGCCATCGGATGCTTCCGGGACAGCGAGGCCGTGTACGATTCCTTTGAGGACGGTGATTTTCCCCGGCATGCCGAGGGCTCCGGGACAGTGTACGACAACCATACCCAGCGGAATGTCGTGGAAAAGATCAAGGTCAAGCATGATGCGGACTCCCTCTGTTTCCTTGTGAAGACCAAACAGCCTGTCACGGCTTATGACGGGAGCGGAAGTTGGATGCAGATCTTCCTGAATACAAAAGGCGGCATTGGGTACCAGTTCATCCTGAATACTCATCCTGAAAAAGACGGAAGCACCACCCTGGCCCGTGTGACCGGTAGTGGAGATGACCTGACCGCCGAGGATATACCGGGTGTTGCCGCTTACTATGAAATAGACAAAAACCGTTTTCGCATCAAGGTGTCCCGCAAGGATCTTGGTATAGAAAACGGCCCATTCACGCTGTGGTTTAAGGTGGCAGACAGCACCGAGCAGGTGGAAAACATAGCGGATTTCTATGACAAGGGCGATGCGGCCCCGCTGGGACGGCTTAATTTCGTCTATAAAGGCGAATAAATTTGATATTTAAATAAAGGAAGCGAATCATCATGACCAAGATTGACATTTTCTCCGGCTTTTTGGGAGCCGGCAAGACCACACTGATCAAGAAGCTGATCTCCGAAGCCTACAAGGGAGAAAAGCTGGTTCTTATTGAGAACGAATTCGGAGAAATCGGTATTGACAGCGGTTTTTTGGCTGATGCAGGTATCAAAATTAATGAGATGAACTCAGGTTGCATCTGCTGCTCTCTGGTGGGTGACTTCAGTAAGGCCCTGGCGCAGGTGCTGGACGAATACCATCCTGATCGGATCCTCATTGAACCCTCTGGTGTAGGTAAACTGTCGGATGTCATCCGGGCAGTCAAGAATGCCGCCACCGAGGGGGCGGTGTTGAACGGCTTTACCACTGTAGTGGATGCCGGAAAATGTAAGATGTATATGAAGAACTTCGGAGAATTCTTCAACGACCAGGTGGAGAATGCCGGATGTATCATCATGAGCCATACTGATGTGGCATCTGCTAAAAAGGTGGAGGAAACTGTTGCGCTGTTGAGAGAGCATAACGCCACAGCTGTCATTGTATCGACTCCTTGGAGCCAACTGTCTGGAGCACAGCTTTTGGAGGCGATGGAACGCCGGGATACCTTGGAAGCCGAGCTGGCTCGTCTGGCTGCCGCTGCCGAGGACGATGACGGCGAGGATGACGAGGAAGGCGGGCATGAGTGCCATCATCACCATCATCATGACCATGACAGCGACGAGGAAGACGGGCATGAGTGTCACCATCATCACCATGACCATGATGATGACCATGAGCATCACCATCACCATCACGATGCCGACGAAGTGTTCGTCAGCTGCGGTGCCGAAACCACGACTGTCTTCAACCGTGACAATCTGCGTGCGATGTTGGAGGCCCTTTGTGACGAATCCCGGTATGGCGTGATTCTGCGTGCCAAAGGCATTGTGGCTCCTGACGATGGCGGCGAGTGGATTCACTTTGACTATGTGCCCGGCGAGCCGGATGTGCGTACAGGCACCTCTGCTGTTATCGGCCGACTTTGCGTAATTGGGTCAAAGCTGAATGTGGAGGCTCTGTCCGAGCTGTTCGGAGTGGCTCTCAAGGTGTCAGAGGATTGACCGGCGAGGGTCGAAGAATAGACACAGACAGTTTGTGGAGGTATACTCATGGCATACGATTTACCCGTATACCTGTTCACGGGATTCCTTGAAGGCGGCAAGACGCACATGATTCAGGAATCCATGGAGAGTGAGCAGTTCAACACCGGAGAGAAGACCCTGATCATCCAATGTGAGGAGGGCGTGGATGAGTTGGATATTTCCTCCTTTTCCGGAAAGAATGTCTACCTGGAGACCATTGAAAAACAAGAGGATCTTACCGAGGAGACTCTTTCCGCCATGGCAAAGAAGCATAAGCTGGACCGGATCATCATCGAGTACAATGGCATGTGGATGTTGAACACGCTGTATGAGAATATGCCTGCCAATTGGGCGATTTTCCAACAGATGATGTTTGCCGATGCCGGCACCTTTGTGGCATACAATCAGAATATGCGCCAGCTGATGGTGGATAAGCTGATGAACTGCGAGATGGTGGTGCTCAACAGAACGCCGGATCGGATCGACAAGATAGAGATTCATAAGATTGTACGGGGTTGCTCCCGCCGGGCGCAGATCTCTTATGACTATCCGGACGGACATGTGGAATATGACGAAATCGAGGATCCACTCCCTTTCGATATGAATGCGCCGGTCGTAGAGATTGCGGACGATGATTACGCCGTCTGGTACCGTGATCTGTCTGAGGAAATGGACAATTGGGAAGGTAAGACCGTCCGCTTCAAAGGCTTGGTAGCCCGGGATATGAAGCTTGGCAAAAATTCTATCGTTGTGGGGCGGCATGTTATGACCTGCTGCGCGGCTGATATTGCGTACAGTGGGCTGGTTTGCATCTTTTCCGCCCCCTCTGCCCTCAAAACCAGGGATTGGGTGATGGTGACAGCCAGAATTAAGCTGGAATCCCACAAGCTGTATGGCGGACGCCGAGGGCCGGTGCTGTACGCCGTGTCCTGTCAACCGGCCACGAAACCGGTGGAAGAAGTAGCCACCTTCTATTAAGGAGTGAGGATACGCTATGTCCATTGAAATGACAACCGACTTTCTCGATCAGTTGGCCGCAGACACCACAGCCGCCACGGAAGAGCTGATCCAAGCGGCCGGACTGACAGCCGGTCAGATGATGGTAGTGGGCTGTTCCTCCTCCGAGATGGTGGGAAACCGGATCGGTAAGGGTTCCAGCATGACGGCGGCTGTAAAGCTGGTGGACATCATGCTCCCCTTGCTTAGGGAGAAGGGAATTTATCTGGCAGCTCAGTGCTGCGAGCATCTCAACCGGGCCCTGATTGTGGAGCGTGCTTGCGCCCAACAGTATGGTCTGGAGATGGTGTGGGTCAAGCCGCAGCCTCACGCGGGAGGCTCTTTTGCTACAGCGGTATGGGAACGTTTTGACGACCCGGTGGCCGTGGAGTCTGTTCGTGCCCACGCCGGTATGGATATCGGGGGTACCCTGATCGGCATGCATCTACGCCGTGTCGCTGTGCCTGTACGGCTGTCTGTCAACCATATCGGAGAGGCGGTTGTCCTCTTTGCCCGTACACGCCCCGCTTACATCGGAGGCCCCAGAGCCCAGTACCAAGAAGATCAACCGTAATCGGCAGCCGGGCGTTGTCCGGTACCGCCTTTTTCATAGTACATCATAATAGGGGAGGCAGCTTGTTGTTGAAACTGTCTCCCCTAAAAATATGTGGATTTGACCTCCCTCTATGATCATCTTTTCTGCTGGGTGAGAGGTGAGGTGCGGGAAAGAAGTAGAGCTTCTCTTGCCACTTGCCGTCAAACAAGGTGCCGTCATCCAGCTTCACGGCTTTCTTGGCCCACAATCGGCCTACGCTCAAACAGAACAGGATGCCCAAGCAGGCCATACCCAGCCACAAAAAGACCAGGAGACTCCAGCCCATCTTTTCTGCGGCCAAGCCGTACAAAGACGAGAAAGCAGCCGATGCAAAATAGGCAAAGCAATTCAAAAAGCCGGTGACGGATGAGGTCAGGTCAAGGCCCGCAAAGTGGTAAGGCAGCATAGTGAGAAACATGGTGTTGGCACCCCACATAGACGATATACTTACAGCCAGACAAATGGCACAAAGAACAGCGCTTCGTTCCCCAACCAGACGGACACACAGAATGCATATCGCCGACAGCGCAAACATGACGCCGCCGCTGTACAGCTGTTATGTAAAAATCTGCGATTGAGCCAAGTGGACACATAAGCACCTGATATCGATACAATCGGAATGATGACAGCAACCAAGGCAGACATGGATTCATTCAGGCCAAAATGTTCAGAGAGAAAGGTGGGCACCCAGGCGGTCATGGCATCCTTGAGCGCACCGTTGCAGCACAGACAGAGGAGAACCAGCAAAAGACCGGATGCGAGGATCACAGAGAGCAGAGAGTGACGAGTTGGCGGGGAGCTTGACCTTGCGGATTGGTGGGAATCCGCTTGAATTGTTTTATTTACACGGCTCTGCTGCTCCATCATGGTTATGTAACAGCGAAGTCGGATGTGGCTGACCGTCCATACGGCGGAGGCTGTGAGCAGGAGCAGACCGCATACCAGAAAAACCGTACGCCAATCGGATACATTGAGCAGGAGGGCGGGGATGAGAATGGCGCAGACAGTTCCGACCGGTACAGAAGCGGCTACGTTGACTCCGGCAGCATATTGCTTGGCATGCGGCAGGTAGTCGGTGAAAATACGTAACATGGGAACCCACAGCATGGAGTGAAACAAGCCATTCAAGCTCCAAATTACCATCATGATCCAGGGTTGTGCGCAAAGACCCATGAGGACATTCATCAGCCCGGCTCCGAAAAGTCCAAGTCCGATGAGATATGGAGGCTGCATATGGGAGCCGACGATTCCATTGAGCAGCTGTCCTGTACCGTAAAACGCCATATAGGCTGTGGTGATGTAACCGCCAAAGGCCTTTGTCAGCGTACCGTCACGGATCATGGCAGGGAGGCAGGCAGAAAAATTCTGTCGCCCGATATAACTGAAGGCATATGCAAGAAAGCACAGGAGAAATATCTCTCCGGCGCAGCGGTTTATTCTTTTCTCAGTCCAGGATGTGTTCATGGAAAGACTCCCTTGTATGCGAAACTCCTTTTATTCTACCACATAACTATGAACAGATAAACAATTTTCTTTTGTAAAAAAACTTGACAAATTTCCGTAAAACGTGTATACTAGCACTGAAGGAGGTCGTTATATGAAAAAAATAATATCTGTTTTGATTGCTGCCTTTATGATCTGTTCTCTCTGCCCGGTTGTGGCGTCTGCCGGGGAGCCGGAGGAAGGAACCCGTATTCCACCCGAGTGGGTAATCACCGAGATATGCCCTGATCAGACCGGCGATGGAATCGGCGGCTGGAATACAGGAAATGACTGTATGGAATTCATCGAGATTTGTAATGCTTCTGATAAGACGCTCAACCTGTATGAATATTGCATGGTGTACAACGGAGTCGGCCGAGATAAGGAAAATTTTGAGACCTTGATCGTGGAATCCACTCCTATCAAACCGGGGGACTACCTGGATGGCTCCACGCTTGAGTTTGCCGATAATGCCAATGCGCCGCGGGGAGATTTGTCCAATAAACCAGTTAACCCTGATACCTGCGAGGTGGCTCCGGGAGAGGTGGTTGTGCTGTGGATTGTGTATCAGGAAGCCTATTATGCCTCCTGGAATGACGGAAAAGGACTGTCCATAGATGATTTCCGTACATTTTGGCACATTCCGGAGGATGTCAAGGTAATTGCCGTTGATGGCGCGACCAATGCCAAGCATGGCGGCCATGACAAGAATTTCAATCTGAAGAACAAGGATGTGGGTACCTACGGTATCGCGCGCAACAGCGATGCGCTTAACCAGGCATCCAATACAAGTGGCAGTCAAGGATTGCCGGGAAACTTTTGGGAGAATCCTGACTTGATTTGCTGGGCCACTGTTGATTTCGAAGATCAGCTGATCGGGGGCTCGATTGCCAATCAGTCATACGCTTTTACCTGGGATTTTGGCGGTTATGCGGCTACGGACATGATAGTGACATATTACTGCGAAGAGGGATCCTATGTGTATCATCCGGGCCGATGCATGCTGTTGGAAATGTATGTGGATGAACCCACACCGGGTAGATTGTCATCGATTCAGAAAATGACCTTGGGTCTGGAACTGTCTGAGGGAGAGACGGTATCCTACAATGATTTGTACAACTATCTATATGTCCCGGATGTAGGTCTCGGGAAATATGAGGGAATCATCATCCAGGATGTGCTGTACAGCAAGGATACTGTCTTCACTGCCCACAAGCCCGGTGTGTACACCTTTGATTACAAATTTGCCAATGATGGCAAGCAGGTACGGCTCTTTGGCGAAAAGTATGCCATTGAGTTGGTTTTCGACCAATATGTATCTTTGTCCTGTGATATTACGGAAGCCGCCGAATGGGATATGGTCACAATCCATTATGATTGCCTGGATTCGTCTGACTACCGATGGGAGGGAGTGGCTGTTTCCGGCGGAGGCGTGGACTTGACGCTGACACCGTCTGACATGAACACAACCGATTATTCCTTTACGTTTACCATGCCGGCAGGTCCTGTCACTGTCACAGCGCTTGTCTCAGAAAAGCAAACAACCACTGAAGCCGTACAGGAATCCATCCAGGAATCTGTGATCGGGGCAGGCAGCGAGCCTGATTCTGATACCGGCTCTACAACCGATTCTTCAGGCGGCTGCGCTTCTGTGGTGGCAAGCGGTGCATTCCTCCTTTGCCTTATCCCCGCCGTTCTGACTCTACGCAAGAAGAAAGAGTGTTGATTTCCCGCTCGTATGCGTTCCTATGTCGAATACGGACGTTACCTGACACAGTGAAACGGCACTTCGGCATATCAAAGGGGCTGTTGCATGATGCAGCAGCCTCTCAAAAATGGGCGGTCATGAGCCGCCCGTTTTGCGTAAGACCCCTTGTTGTGTAGGGCATGGCCCACGCTTCCGTCTATCGATCAAAGGATACGTTTTTTGTAAAATAGCGTATTTGATTCACCGAATCGGATTTGCCGGGCTGGCTTACGCTGGTAAGACAGCCCGAATTGGTGGGGGATTCAAAGCAGTCCATACATCATAAAACGGCGTCACAGCATTCGAAGTCGGTATCCACGTAGTTCGCAAGAAAACGAACTTTGTATCTCCGACTGTCGCAGGGCGATGCCGTGCTGCTGCCTGACACATCCGGATCTTCAGGCAAGACAAATTTGATGCATCGCACACTGACATCCCGACAGGTATCGCCGGAATGTGCGGGAATAGTCAGAACCTTCATGCCTCGTTTATGCTCTGCATCCTGTGCATCCACTTCAGTCACAATGACAGCCAACGCTACTTTTTTATATGGGCAAATACGCTTCAGTGTGACGTCCAACTGAAGAATACGCCCCAGGGAGGACAACTCCAGTGACCCGGCATCAAAAAATACAGTGTCCTGGCAACTGCCCACAGTGACATCGACAGGCTCGGAACAGGTCTCGGGGACGATGACAGTTCCGCAATCGACGGTGATTTCAGGGGAAGGGAAGGTCACATGGTTTCCTTCCTGGTCGCTGTAGGTCAGACTGTC
>CAZQAI010000070.1:0-8088 GCA_964591305.1 uncultured Clostridium sp. | reverse complement strand
TGCACCCATTATAACTTAATCGTCAATTCTTCTGACAATTCCGGTTGCTTTCATGTTCAGAACATCCTTTCTCACTGCTCGCCGCCCGAGGGCGGGAACATGTGCCAAACCCCGGTATCCAATCACGTCGGCAGGGACTGTACGACGGTGCGGGTTTGGTGCAATCCTATTATTTGAAAATACGACAAAGATTATACATAAAAAGGACATCATGATGAAAAGGCAAACAAATCACGTATAGATGGCAAGCGGCTGAACTGTAACGCTTATATGCTTTTGCCACGACGCATGAAAGACAAAAACTTGACAAATCCCGCGTTGCATGGTATAATATCCTGTCAATGAGGGTGATCCAAAACAGCAAACTATGCGATTCCGGCCATGGACCATCCGGGGAACCGAAAGAGAACGAGGAGGATTGAACGGTGGAACTTTGGGACTTGCTGGATATCCATCGTCGGCCGCTGGGTAGAACCCATCCGAGAGGACGGCAATACCCAATGCCAAAAGGTACCTACCACACAGTGGTCATGATTTTTACAGTGGACAGTCGGAGACGGGTGCTTTTAACCAAACGGGCTCCTACCAAAGGATTGTATCCTGACTATTGGGAGATAACAGGGGGATCAGGAGTCGCCGGGGAGGACAGCCTGACCTCTGCCTGCAGGGAATTGAAGGAGGAGACAGGCCTCACTGCCGGGACGGACGAATTGATCCTGCTGGGTACCGTGACCGAACCCAGTGCTTTTGTGGACTGTTATCTGTACCGTCCGGGGACTGCCGGAGACATACTGCATATCGCACTTCAGGAAGGCGAGACGGTGGATTATCGCTGGGAAACCTTTTACCGGCTGGACAGCATGGTACAGGAGGGAACGATTCCGCCTCCTGTTGCCATGCGGTATGGGTATGTGCGGGAGGCATTGATGTCTTTGGTGGGAGCGACAGGTTGGACGGAGGAGGGTGTTCTCCCGGAGCCGAAGGAGACCCAAAAGACAGAGGAGAATCTGCCGGTCGATGACTGAAAGCTGTCTTTCCGAAAACAGAAAGGGGATGCACCGTGAGAGAGGACAATAAACCCGAACTGTATACCACCCTGGAAGGGGAGGGAAGCGGAGAGTATGAGGAGAAGAAGTCGGTTTTCATAGGGTACGCTGCCCCGGTCAAAAGAGAACAAGAGGCGTTGGCGTACATCAAGGGAAAGCAAAAGGAATTTGCCGATGCTACTCACCATGTCTGGGCCTACCGCATAGGAAGCGACACGGTCGCACGCTACTCTGATGACGGAGAACCGCAGGGAAGCTCAGGATTGCCCACCCTGCAGGCCATCCGCAAGAGCGGGGCCACCGACGCCGTGGTGGTGATCATACGGTACTTTGGCGGAACCCTTTTGGGGGTAGGGGGACTGGTTCGTGCCTACTCCCACACAGCCAGACTGGCCCTGGAAGCAGCGCACATCATCACCTATGAGAAGTATATCCAGCTTGACCTGTCTGTTCATTATGGGGATTATCAAAAGATCCTGCCCCTCCTGCCCCGCTTTGGGGCGCTGACTGACAGACAGGATTTTTCCGATTCGGTGACCCTGTCCCTGGCGGTCAAGGCCACCGTCAGCGAGGTGTTTTGTACGGCCATCCGGGAGGCTACCGCCGGCCGGTGTTCGGTCTGTGTGTCCGGGGCACGATTCGATTACCGCTGATGCCGTCAGAACCTTTCCAATCTGTCAAAAAACACATAAAAACACACAAAAAGTGTGTAGAAAAAAAGTAAACAGATGTTTTGCTGCGTATATTATGTAATGAAAAGAATTCGAGGCAGCACCGCGTAATGCGCGGCGCGTAATGCGCGGCGCGTAATGCGCGGCCTCGAAAGAAAGGATGCGGCACCGATCTCCCCGTTTGCTGTGTTTAAACGGGCATTGGCAGCCATACTGAGGGAAAGCATGAAGGAACTGTACCAAGACACTGCCCGGGAAAAAGACCCAGCCACTGTGCAAATGGTCGGCGGCACAGTGGCAAGCGGGTCTGGCAGCACGCCGAATGGTCACCCAACCGCCGACAACGTCAGCCAGTGGCTCATCCGGCGGGAGGAATTGCTGCTCTCCCCATATGCCTCCCGGACGGCCACCTCCAGAGGGCGGGAGATCCCGCAACCCCCTTCCCCTTTGCGTACCGAATACCAGCGGGACAGGGACAGGATCATCCACTGTCAGTCCTTTCGCCGACTGATGAACAAGACCCAGGTCTTTCTGGCCCCGGTGGGGGATCACTACCGCACTCGTCTGACCCACACACTGGAGGTTTCCCAGATTGCACGCACCATGGCCCGTGCCCTGCGTCTCAACGAGGATCTGACGGAAGCGGCTGCCTTGGGTCACGACCTGGGACATACCCCCTTTGGCCATGCCGGAGAGGCTGCCTTGCGAGCTTGCTACGATCCTAACTTCGCCCATTACAAGCAGTCCCTGCGGGTGGTGGACCGATTGGAAAACGAAGGCCGGGGGTTGAATCTGACATGGGAGGTGCGGGACGCCATTGTCAACCATACCGGCGACAACCTGGCCTCAACCCTGGAGGGGGTATTGATCAAGTACGCTGACCGCATTGCCTATATCAACCATGATATCGACGATGCTTGCCGGGCGGGGATTCTGTCGCCTGAAGATATTCCGCGGGAGCTGTGCCGTGCACTGGGAGACACGCACAGCGCACGCATCAACACCATGGTGTCCGCTGTGGTGGAGGCCAGTTTGAATCAACCGGCCATTGCCATGACGCCGGAGGTGCAGGATGCCACCGACCGTCTTCGTGCCTTTCTTTTCGAGCGTGTTTATCGCAACCCCACTGCAAAACGGGAGGAGGCCAAGTCCATAGAATTGGTTAAGACCTTGTTTGCCTGGTTTACAGAGCATCCAGACAGAATGCCGGAGCTGTACCAAAAGCTGATCCGGGAGGGAGAGCCGATAGAGCGGTGCGTGTGTGACTTTATCTCAGGCATGACAGACCGGTATGCCATTGAGACCTACAATGAACTGTTTGTGCCCAGGGTCTGGAGAGGACTTCATGAATGAGAGTATCCCGTGAGATTGTGGAGTCGGTCAAGGATCGGTCCGACATCGTGGACCTGATCGGTTCCTATGTGACCCTTAAGCGGGCAGGCTCCAATTACAACGGCCTGTGTCCCTTCCATAGTGAGAAGACACCCTCCTTCACTGTGTTTCCCGACACCCAGAGCTTTTTCTGCTTTGGCTGTGAGGCGGGGGGTGATGCTTTTACCTTTATTATGCGTACCGAGAATCTGGATTACCCTGAGGCGGTGTCCTTCCTGGCCAAGCGGGCCGGCATCAGGCTGCCTGAGTATGGGGAGGAGGACGGCCGTTCTCGGGGCATGAGCCGCAACCGTGTGTACGATATGAACTTGGCTGCCGCCCGTTTTTTTCGCAAGTGCCTGTTTGACCCTGTCATCGGACAGGCGGGCATGGAGTACCTGCAGGGCAGACGTGGCTTGTCCGTCGATGTCATCCGGCACTTTGGCCTTGGCTTCGCCCCCAACGAATTTCAGGCCCTTCTGCCTTATCTGAAGGAGCAGGGTTATACGGAGGCCGAGATGAAGGAAGGCTTTCTCTGCGGCATCAGCCAGAACGGCCGCTCCTATGATTACTTCCGGAACCGGGTTATGTTTCCCGTTATGGATACTGCGGGTCATGTAGTGGCCTTCAGTGGGCGGGACATAGGCGGGGATTCCCGGGCCAAGTACCTCAATTCCTCCGATACGCCCGGCTTTCAAAAGAGACGGAACCTGTTCGCCTTGAATTTTGCCCGCAACCACTGTGCTGAGCAGATGATCCTGTGCGAGGGCAACATGGATGTGGTGTCTCTTCACGCCGCCGGATTTGAGAATGCGGTTGCCTCTTTGGGCACGGCCCTCACCGACGAGCAAGCCCGGATCATGGCGAAGTATACCAAACAGGTTATCATTGCCTATGATGCTGATGAGGCCGGTCAGCGGGCAGCCCACCGGGCTATGGACATTTTTGCCAAAGTCGGATTGGATGTGCGTGTCCTGCGGATGAAGGACGCCAAGGATCCGGATGAGTACATCAAAAAATTCGGAGCGGATGCTTTTGCCCGCCTGCTCCGACAGAGTAGCACAGGGTTCGAATTCAAGCTTAGCAGTGTGTTGTCCCGGTACGACCTGAATCAACCGGACGACAAGATCAAGGCGGCGGCTGAGCTGTGTGAGATTGTCTCTCGGGTGTACTCCTCGGCGGAGCGGGAGGTGTATATCCAGACAGTGGCCGAGCGTCTGACCCTCTCGCCGGACAGTCTGCGTAAGGATGTCGACCGGATGATTGACCGCCATATCCGGGAGGCCAAGGAGAAGACAGGACGCCAGGCACAGCATGCCGCACTGGCCTTGGGCGACCGGATCAATCCGGAAGCGGCAGGCAACGTGCGGGCGGCGGCGGCGGAAGAAACCATTGTCGGTCTTCTGCTGATGTACGGCGAACACCGAAGGGCTGTCCTGAACGGCACTGTGGCGCTGCTGGCGGAGGATTTTGTGACCTCCTTCCATCGACGCGCCTTTGAGGCCATCATGGCCCTGGAAGCAGATGAGGGGGGCTTTGACTTTTCCCTCCTGGGAGCATCCTTTACTCCGGAGGAAATGGGAAGGCTGGCAAAGCTGGAACAGGCCCGACGCGTGCTGTCTGAAAATGGCGTTTCGGTTCTGCGGGCTGCCGTGAGCACGCTGAGGGAGACAAAGGCCAAAGCGGAAACCAGGCCGGAAGATACTATGGAGAGCCTCAACCGCCTGTTGGCCGAGAAACGGAAATACAAAAAATAGTGCAATGCGCACAAGCATTGATATAAAACTGACAGGATCAGACATACTATAGGTACTCCCAGGGTGACTGAAAAAAGCTGTGTTTCGCATGCGTAAGCAGCTGCTTATGACAAGCATACACACATATGTTAAAACAGGGAAGGAATTGATCACACATGAACATTGAGCATGATCACGAAATGCCGGATCTGACCCGGTTGTCTATGCTGGATGACGGGATGGAAGTAGACGACGATATGGATATGCCCGTGCGGGGGTCCGAAGAAGAAGCGGAGGCAGAGGCTGCTGCCGAAAAGCTGACCGCCGCCCAGAAAAAGGAGGGCAAGAAAAAGGACGGAAAAGACGATGCCACTCCGGAGAAGTCCAAGGAGGAGCAAAGGAAAGCCCGCATGGAGGATCTCATTGCCAAGAGTAAACGCGGAGCTCTCTCTGAATCCGACCTGGACGAGGCGATGGAGGAGATGGGGTACGATATTGACAGCATCGACAGAATTTACGAGTCCATAGAGGGTGGTCTGCCCGGAGATATCCCCACGGCAGAGATGAATGAAATCGAGAATGAGGTGGAGCAGTTCAGTTCCGGCGAGAACATGCAGCGCATCCTGGAGCAGGAGGGCTTGGTGGACGATCCGGTTCGCCTCTACCTCAAGGAAATAGGCCGGGTGCCCCTGCTGACGAATGAGAAGGAGCATGAGCTGGCAGAACGCATGGCTGCCGGAGACGATGAAGCGAAAAAGGAACTGGTGGAGGCCAACCTGCGATTGGTCGTCAGCATTGCCAAGCGGTATGTAGGGCGGGGCATGTTCTTTCTGGACCTGATACAGGAAGGCAACCTGGGACTTATGAAGGCGGTGGATAAGTTCGACTACACCAAGGGGTATAAATTCTCAACCTATGCCACCTGGTGGATCCGTCAGGCCATCACACGGGCTATTGCCGATCAGGCGCGTACCATCCGCATCCCGGTTCACATGGTGGAGACAATACACAAGGTGTCCCGGCATCAGCGTCAGATGCTCCAAGAGCTGGGGCGGGAGCCTACTGCCGAGGAGTTGGGCGAGAAGATGGGCATGAGTGCCGAGAAGGTACGTGAAATCATGAAAATTGCTCAGGATCCGGTGTCTTTGGAAACTCCCATCGGCGAGGAGGAGGACAGTCATTTGGGCGACTTCATTCAGGACGAGGAAACCCCTGCCCCGGCCGACGCCGCCTCTCAAACCATTCTTCGCGAGGTCATTGAGCGGGAGCTGCACACGCTGACCCCCCGGGAAGAGCATGTCATCAAGCTTCGCTTTGGCCTGTACGACGGACGCACCCGGACATTGGAGGAGGTTGGCAAGGAGTTCGACATCACCCGGGAACGTATCCGTCAGATAGAGGCCAAGGCACTGCGTAAACTGCGCCATCCCAGCCGGGCCAGACATCTCAGGGGCTTTTTGGACTGATTCCCTCACCTGCCATGTGACAGACGAATTTTTCGTCATTCCGCCAAAAAAGATTGGAATATTGCGTACAAGATGTCCAAATAAGCAAACGAAATCGCCAAATTTGCGCTTTCAAAATTGTGCATTTGCACGCAAATCGGACGAAAAATGACAGAGTTTCCCGGCTTGCCGGGGCCGGCAGACAGGCCCCGCCCAGAACTGTTTACAAATTTCACTTGACAGGTTCATAAAAATGTTGTACAATATATCAGTATGGTAGTGTCTGCGGCTGTGTGCGGCAGCGGGCATGCAGAGATAAGGGAGGAATACTTAGTTATGAAGAAAAAACTGATATGCTTGGCCATGAGCATATTGATGCTGCTGTCTTTCGCCCTGACAGGATGTCAGACCACGAAAGATGATTCGGATGACGGTACCACGGATACCAGCGCTAAGACCATCACACTGTGGATTCCCACATCGGAGGAAACCACCGAGCAAGCTAAGGCCCTGGTGAGTGCGCAGTTTACCAAAATCACCAAATCCCTGTTCAAAACCAATGTCATCCTGAAGTTCTGCACAGAGGATGAATATTATGATAAGCTGGAGGCCGCCATTCAGGCCAATCAGGCCGATATTCTCCTGGAGGAGGAGGCCAACAGGCAGCTCCGCATGTATCTCAAGGCCCATAAGGGCGAAAAGACCACTCAGGAGCTGACGGCAGATTTCTATGCCGAGAATCCTCAGTATGCCAAGTTCCAGAATGTCGATGATGAGGACGATGAGGAGGCTGCCGAGACAGAAGAAGAGACCATGATCAACGAGTACGGTATTGTAGAAACCAAGTATCCTGATGAAAAGGAAAATCAGGTGGATATTTTCTACATGTCCGGGTACGATTGGTATATGGACTGGAACGAGAGGGAGTGGTTGTCCTCTCTGTCAGAGGAGCTGTCTTCTTCTTCCAAAAAGCTCACTTCCTACATTTCGCCTGCTCTTCTGAACGGCGTACAGATCGACGGCAGCGTGTTTGCCATTCCCAATAACGTGCCGATCGGTGAGTATACATACATGATGATCGACAAGAGCCTGTTCGATGAATATTACAACAAGATCGACGATGTGGAGACCGTGCTGGATCTGGCCACCTTCCTGAATGATATGAAGAACCGGAATGCGGGCCTGACCCCCGAGGATCCCGAATACGTTGTGCCCCTGGCCTCTACCTTCGAGGAGTGCCTGAAGATGCTGGTTTGGTACTGGGAACTGACCTACACGGATGAGTCAGTGTATGAAACCTACTACGATGAGGAAAACGACCGCAACTATGTGCTCAAGAAGCAGTATACGGTCGAAGTCGAGGTGGAAGGCAAGGAAGGCGAGGAGAGCACCACCAAGAAAGTGACCCGTACTGTCGATAGCGTGCAGGAGAATCAGCTGTATAAGGTTGACTCCGAAGGCCGGTATGTAGATAAGGATGGAAACGTGCTGGGCTATCGGTATGTCTTTGATGAGGAAGGCAGCTGGGTCAGAGATATCAAAGACACCATTAAGTATGACACCTCCGTGACAGGCGGTATGTACCTGGTGGATGAGGATGGACGTACTGTGACCGCTGAGAACGACCGGCGAGTGATCGTGGAGGGAGAGACGCCTGTGGATGCAGACGGAAATCCCCGTGCGACATACACATACGGATACAATGAGGATCCTGACTTTTCCATTTTGGGCACCATGAAAAAGAATGCCGAGATTCGCAACCGCGGAGAGATCAACGTGAACTTCACCAGCCTCTTCACTGATTCCGAATATCGTGAAC
>CAZQAI010000069.1:0-8090 GCA_964591305.1 uncultured Clostridium sp. | reverse complement strand
CAGGGGATTGGCGCAGGATTTGTACCGGATGTGCTGAATACCAAGATATATGATGAGATCATAACCGTCGGGAACGAGGATGCTTTTGCAACCGGTAAGCTGATTGGCAGGAAGGAAGGCGTGTTGGTAGGTATTTCCTCTGGAGCCGCTGCTTGGGCCGCCATTGAACTGGCCAAGCGCCCTGAGAATCAAGGCAAGACCATTGTCGTACTGCTTCCGGACACGGGTGACAGATACTTGTCTACTCCACTCTTTGCAGATTAATTCATACACACAACAAGGCAGGGCTGCCTCAGTGGCTCTGCCTTGTTTTCTTAGTCAGAGAACTCTGTCATGCCACAAATTTTGCATATATTTGCAGTATTGTTACAGATTCTTACTTGCATATTTCACTGTTTTCTGATATAATATATGTCAATCCTGAATATTATATAAAAGAGGAATACCATGAAAATCACCGATATTATCCAATCAGGTAAGCCTTCGCTTTCCTTTGAGGTATTTCCGCCCAAAAGTAATGAACAATTTGAAAAGATCAAACAAGCCATCGCGGCCATCGCGGCCCTTCACCCTTCCTACATGAGTGTGACATACGGAGCAGGTGGCGGCACCTCCGACTATACGGCACAGATGGCGCTGAATATCCGCGAGCAGTTCGGTGTGGAGACTGTAGCCCACCTGAGCTGTATCACATCGGATCGCACCAGAATCCGGCAGGAACTGGACAGACTGCGAACCATCGGTGTGGAGAACATCCTGGCGCTTCGGGGGGACTTGCCGGATGGCTTTAAAACGGACACGCTTACATACCATCATGCCTCCGAGTTGGCCCGGGAAATTCGCACGTATGGAGGCTTCTGCATCGGCGGTGCCTGCTACCCGGAAGGACACCCGGACAGTGCAACCTCCCAGGAGGATATCCGGCATCTGAAGGAGAAGGTGGAAGCCGGGTGCGAATATCTGACGACCCAGATGTTCTTTGACAACAACATCCTGTATAACTTCCTGTACCGCCTCCGTGCTGCTGGAGTGGACGTGCCGGTGGTGGCTGGGATCATGCCTGTCACCAACCCTGCGTCCATCAAACGCATATGTCGCATTTCGGGTACCTCATTGCCTCAGCGGTTTATCCGCATTGTCGAGCGGTATGGGGACAATCCTGCGGCTATGAAACAGGCGGGCATTGCATATGCAACAGAGCAGATCGTGGATTTGTTCGCCAATGGGGTGCAAGCAGTGCACGTATATTCTATGGACAAACCGGATATAGCAGAAGCCATTTCCCGCAACATATCGGAGATCATCAGGTGAGACGAGAAATATCTCTGTTCATTCCCGACCGGGAGGAGGTCGCCGTTTATCCGGAGGAAGCCCTGCGTTACATGGGCGTTCGGAGCGGACAGGCAGATGAGAACGTCTGGCGGGAAGTGGAGGCAGTCAGAGATCTTGTCCGGGATGTGGTACAATATCTGGCATGCTATATAACCGTTCCAGTTGAAGTGAAGCCGGATGGCACATGTCTCTTGGGGGACATGACGGTACTCAGCAGGAGTCTGGCCCGTAACCTGACAGGGTGTCGGCAGGCATTCCTCTTTGCGGCTACCGCTGGTGTTGGCGTAGACCGTCTGATTGCCCGTTTGTCAGTGGCTTCTGCCGCCCGGGGATTGATGGCCGACGCACTGGGCTCGGCAGCCATTGAGGACTTTTGCGACCTTCTGAACGGGAAGCTGTCCGAGGGACGCATCACCCGCCCCCGATTCAGCCCCGGGTATGGGGATATGAATCTAAGCCATCAAGCGGACATGATTTCTATGTTGGATACGGCCAAGCATATTGGCTTGACACTGACCGATAGTCTGATGCTCACGCCGACAAAGTCGGTCACAGCCGTCATTGGCCTACAAGGCATGGAGGAAAAGAACACAATATGCATATAAAGGATAGTATGAAGCAGCGGCGTCTTTACATAGACGGAGGCATGGGGACTCTCCTGATGGAAAAGGGACTGCGGCCCGGGGAATTGCCTGAACTGTGGAATCTGACACATCCGGAGGTCATTCGCAGTATTCATGCCGCCTACCTTTCCGCCGGTGCTGATATTGTGACCGCCAACACCTTCGGTGTCAGTCGGCTTAAATTTTCTAATGTACAACAACTGGTGACCGCCGCCATACGTCTGGCCCGTGAGGCAACCGATGCCTGTGCGGGGGACAAGTATGTGGCATATGATGCAGGCCCTCTCGGTAAGCTGCTCAAACCCCTCGGAGATCTTGACTTTGAGGAAGCCGTGTCGCTGTTTGCGGAAGGCATGAGAGCCGCTCAGGAGGCGGGTGCCGATCTTATCCTGATCGAGACCATGAACGACGCCTATGAAACCAAGGCGGCTGTGCTGGCAGCTAAGGAAAACACAACCTTGCCGGTGTTCGTTACCAATGCTTACGATGCCACGGGAAAGCTCATGACAGGTGCTACCCCGCAGGCGATGGTGGCGCTCCTGGAGGGACTGCGGGTGGATGCCCTGGGTATCAATTGTTCTCTGGGGCCTGAACAGATGCTCCCGGTAGTAGAACAGCTGCTTGCGTATGCCTCGGTGCCGGTCATTGTCAGTCCAAACGCCGGACTGCCTCGGGAAGTGAACGGGAAAACCGTGTATGATGTGGAAGCCGAAGCCTTTTCCGAGACCATGCGGATGATTGCCCAAATGGGCGTCTGCTTCCTTGGCGGCTGTTGCGGTACGACACCGGACTATATCCGGGAAACAGTCAAAAAGACGAAGGATGTGCCTTTCTGTTTCCCAACGCATAAGCAGGATACGTTGGTGTCCTCCTATACGCATGCTGTGCCAATCGGTCACGGACATCCTCCGGTGATCATCGGGGAACGGATCAATCCCACAGGAAAATCCCGCTTCAAGGACGCCTTGCGGCGGGGAGACATTGACTATATTCTGAGGGAAGGAATCGCTGAGGAAGAGCACGGTGCCCACGTGCTGGATGTCAACGTAGGCTTGCCGGAAATTAACGAGGTGCAGATGATGACAAAGGTGGTTACGGCTCTTCAGGGCGTGACCGCACTCCCACTGCAGATAGACACGGTAGACCCATTGGCTCTTGAGAGAGCCCTTCGTTTGTATAACGGCAAAGCGCTGATCAATTCCGTGAATGGTAAGGAAGAGAGCATGCAGCAAGTGCTTCCTCTGGCGGCCAAGTATGGCGGTGTACTGATTGCTTTGACACTGGATGAGCAGGGTGTGCCGAAGACGGCAGAGGGTCGGTATGACATTGCCCGGCGTATTGTGGCACGGGCTGAAGCATATGGGATCGACAGAAAGGACATTGTCGCAGATCCGTTGGCCATGACCGTTTCCGCTCAGCCGGATAGTGCCACTATCACGCTGGAGGCCATCAGGTTGATAAAAGAAAGACTGGGCATCGGAGTCAGTCTCGGTGTGTCCAATATTTCGTTTGGCCTACCTCAGCGGGACTTTTTGAATGCCGCCTTTTTCACTATGGCTATGGTAAACGGTTTGGATTGCGCCATCGTCAACCCGTTGTCTGTAGAGATGATGAAGAGCTACCATACCTACCTGGCTTTGACAGGCCAAGATCCCATGTGCGGAGCCTACATTGATTTTGCCTCCGGTGTCCATACGGAGAGCAGCTTGGTCCGGAAGAGCGCTCAAGATACAGATAGGAGCGGGGAGGCCGACCTGATCAAGAGCATTGAAAAAGGGCTTTGTGAAGCAGCAAGACGTGATGCCAGGGAACTCCTTGCTGCGCAGAATCCGCTTGACATCATAAATCAATACATTGTGCCGGCCTTGAATGAGGTCGGCAAGGGATTTGAAAACAAAACCGTTTTTCTGCCTCAGCTGCTGATGAGTGCGGAAGCCGCCAAAGCTGCTTTCTCGGTCATTCGGGAGAAAATGGCCAATCAATCAGGCGGCGGACGCGGAAAAATTGTGCTGGCCACCGTCAAGGGAGATATCCACGATATCGGCAAGAATATTGTCAAGGTTCTCCTGGAGAATTACGGATTCGATGTACTGGATCTTGGAAAAGATGTGCCGCCGGAAACCGTTGTGCAAGCTGTACAGCAAAGCGGAGCGCCGCTGGTAGGACTGAGTGCTCTGATGACCACCACAGTGCCCTCTATGGAGAAGACCATTACCCTGCTTCATGAGCAGTGTCCGGGGGTCAGGACTGTGGTAGGTGGTGCCGTTCTGACTCAGGAATATGCGGACATGATAGGCGCCGATTACTACGCCAAGGACGCCATGCAGACAGTACGCTACGCAGAAACACTTTTCGGGGATTAACAATCCGACTGTCAGGGTATCGGTCATTGTGCCTACGTACGCGAAATATATGCTTCGCAAAGCGGGGCTCTCATCTGACGAAATTTCTGACGCCGTATTTGCACTGTCAGAATTGTGCGGTGGCGCCTTACATTTGATCACAAATCATACGGGAGGTGCGTGTATATGGATATTCAACCTTCTCAAGACAGTATTTCGAATGCCTTGGCAGTCGGAGCACACCCGACTTTGCTCGGGACGACCTTTCTCTCTGCCGGACCGGAGGCTTTCGGACTGATTTCTGATGCTGTGCCATTGGCGACTCGGCACCTTCTGGTGGCTGCAGGTCACGATCCAACCGTCATGGAGGGGGATGCACCGTTATATGGATGTGAGGCTGGAGAGCCAGATAAAGTAGCCCGCATTCTTTTTCCCATGCTGGATACACATCCGATTCTGACCGACATTCTGCGTATGAACCTGGGTGACTGCGCAAAGCCACAGGAGCATCCCCTGTCACGATACTGCGCCATGCTGGTGACGGCGGCGGTGTATGAGGCTCTGAATACATCCCCCAATGCCTTTCCGGAGAAAAACGCAGAGCCGGAAAGGAAAAACTTGACCGGAAATACAGACGAAAATACAGTCGCTAACAGCGGCCCTTCCTCGGAAAAATTGAATGATCTGGATCTGATTCTGTCCCGCCTGTCCCTGAACCTGCCATCCTTACTGGATGAATTTAAAAATTCTCTGTATGAAAAACGGAAAGACCACATACACATGCCGGTAGTCAGTGATAAATATTTCCGAGTTTCCTTGGGAGCCTGCCGTGTGCTTCCCGGAGAAAATGCAGGTGACTGGATTATTGACATATGCATGGCTGGAAATTACAGGGCCTTTCTGCTTGATACCCATGGCCTTGCATCCCTCTGGGACGTACAGACAAGACCGTTGGCCATCCTCAGCAGTCCCGATGTAATGGGACGCCGTCTGTCCATCCGGCACAGGGAACCTTTTTCTATCCTGCTTTTATCCGGCGGACTGTGCGATGCCGGATATACCGACATAAACGCCAGGCAAGATATTCCTGTTCACATATGGCGAAAAAGGATGAGATTGGAGGAGCTGCTGCTCCGGATTATTGTTTCCTGCGATGATGAGGAAGAGTTTGGCGTAAAAGCGGCCCGCGCCTTTGCGGGTCAAGCTATGGGGCGGGACTGCATCAGCGGAGCTATGACGGTTATATCGCCTTTGGGAGGGGATTATGAAGCCTTTCGAATGTCCTGTCAAGGTCGGTTGGAAAACCTGGAAGAGCTTTTGGCGCTTCTTCCGGAGGAGTTTGATCCGACCCGCATGACCCCTCACCCCCCCTGCGGTGAATATGAGCGTGCATATGTCAGGGATTTATTCGCGAAACGTCCCAAGTATCTCCAGAGTACCGTTGCCATGCTGGGGACGTGTATCACAAACATCTTGAATCAGGCTTTGACCCATACACTGTCAAAAGGGTACGGAGTCAGAGTACAACAGGAGGAATCGACCGGACAACGAGAAGACAGCTCCACCCGTGTCCTGTCAGAGGAGCTCGTGTATGATGTATTCCGCCAGTACGATCAGGAAAACGATCAGGACCGGGCGCAGGTATCAAAAAACCGCCGGATTATCCGCCAGGTGCTGAGCAGCCATTGGGTGACCCTTCGGCCTGTCCTTATGTCACTGAACCCATCATCTGAGTCAGAGGCGGATATGGAAAGATGCCGCCGTATGTATGATTCGTGCCTGGAGATGAATCATATGTTGAACAGCATGTTGGAGGAAAGACGGAATAAGCTGTCCGCCGTGGAGACACTGTTGTCTGACACACTGGAGGTATTACGAAGCGCCTCAGACGACTGGATTATGGGGCGGGGAAGCGAGACATCATTTACTGAATGGCTGAATCGGCTTTCGACAGACCTCCCCTGTACCCTTGATTCTGTTCGGGCATCCTGGCAGGATGCAACCCAACGCTGTCGATCGCTGCAAACCGCTTATACCGCCGAAAGAGAAACTCTGTTTGATTATGATACAGTGAACGATCGCGGCTTCTGGCACCCTGTGTTTCAAAGCATTATGGAAGGAAAACTGTCTGATACTGTCTGGGAAAACATCAAAAGGGAAGCGACAGCCGCCGAAAAAGAAGGGGCATATGGTGACATGTTCGATGCCCTGCGTATCATTTCGGAACAAATTTTCAAACTGACCCAGCGGATCCAGAGTCGGGCCGCTGAGCAACGTTGTGTACAAGTCCTGAGTGGGGAATTCGAGTGGCAGTTTGCCTGTCTGAGAGCGTCTGTTTATGGAGAAACCTCATGGCACCCGGATATTGAATCCCTTTTGGACGAAGGAACCCGCAATGAGTTCAAAGCAGTGGTGCGTCGTTGGCAGGAAACAGAAGCTTTGCAAAAGAGGCAAAAGCAAGCATTCGGTGCATACCAGGATATGTATAATTCATTTATAAACTAAGAAAAAAAGAGGGGGAGGCTCCGCGAAAGAAACCTTCCCCTGTATTATATTTGTCTGAATGTGAATGTTATGCCGCTGGAACCTTGCATTTGAGAAGGGCTCCAGCGTTTTGACGATTACCGGTCCATGGTAAGACGGCTTATCAATACATGCCGCCCATACCGCCACCCATACCGGCGCCGCCTGCGGCTGCCTCGGTCTTGGGCTCAGGCTTATCAGCCACCACAGACTCTGTGGTCAGGATGACAGACGCAATGGATGCAGCATTCTGAAGGGCCGAACGGGTCACCTTGGTGGGATCCACGATACCGGCGGCCATCATGTCGACATAAGTCTCATTATAGGCATCGAAACCGTACCCGATCTTACCGGAGGCCAGAATGTTGTTGACAACCACACCGCCGTCAAATCCGGCATTGAGGGCGATCTGACGCACCGGCTCCTCCAGAGCCTTGAGCACAATCTTAACACCGGTCTTCTCGTCACCATCGACTGTGTCAAGTACCTTGCGGACATCCTCGATGACGTTCAGGTAAGCCGTTCCGCCGCCGGGTACAATGCCTTCCTCAACAGCGGCCTTGGTCGCATTGAGAGCGTCCTCGATACGGAGCTTCTTTTCCTTCATCTCAGTCTCGGTAGCGGCCCCCACCTTGATAACCGCTACGCCGCCGGCCAGTTTGGCCAGACGCTCCTGCAGCTTCTCGCGGTCGAAGTCGGACGTGGTGGTCTCGATAGCCGAGCGAATCTGGCTGATGCGGGACTTAATTTCATCGCTGCTGCCCTTACCACCAACGATGATGGTATTTTCCTTGGTGATCTTGACCTGACGGGCCTGACCCAGCTGGCTGACTTGTACATCTTTCAATTCAAGACCCAGTTCGGAGGAAATCACCTCGCCGCCGGTCAAAATGGCGATATCCTGAAGCATTTCCTTACGGCGGTCACCGAAACCGGGAGCCTTGACGGCCACGCAGGTGAAGGTACCGCGCAGCTTGTTCAGTACCAGGGTGGTCAGAGCTTCGCCTTCCACATCCTCGGCGATGATCAGAAGCTTTTTGCCGCTTTGAACCAGCTGCTCCAGCAGGGGCAGAATCTCCTGAATGTTGGAAATCTTCTTATCGGTAATCAGGATGAGGGCATCGTCCATGACAGCCTCCATCTTGTCGGTATCTGTCACCATGTAGGGGGACAGATAGCCACGGTCGAACTGCATGCCTTCCACGACCTCGGAGTAAGTCTCAGCGGTCTTGGACTCCTCCACGGTGATTACACCGTCCGAAGTGACCTT
>CAZQAI010000068.1:0-8137 GCA_964591305.1 uncultured Clostridium sp. | reverse complement strand
CTCCAAAGAACTTTAAAGCATAATCTACTTATACTGAAGTTCTTTGAAGGAAGGGCTCGGGGAGGGAACTTTCTTTCAAGAAAGTTCTCTCCCCGTAAAAAAGCTGATTTCCGGGGCTTCGCCCCAGACCCCACCAGAACCTTTCTTGAAAGAAAGGTTCTGGACTCCAAAGAACTTTAAAGCATAATCTACTTATACTGAAGTTCTTTGAAGGAAGGGTTCGGGGAGGGAACTTTCTTTCAAGAAAGTTCTCTCCCCGTAAAAAAGCAAATAGTAATAGAGGTATTCACATGGTTGATTTACTGTCCCTGCTTCCGGAGGAGTTGGAAGCGCTGCTGACATCGGTGGGAGAGCCTCGCTACAGGGCGGCCCAGATGTTTCCCCAGCTTCACAGGGGAATAGCTCCGGAGCAGATGACCAACATCGGCAAGGCGACTCTCAGGCGGCTGGCTGATGTCACCGTCTACCGTCTGCCCACCGTGCGGCGGTGTCTGGTCAGTGCGCTGGACGGCACGGTAAAATACCTTTTTGAGCTGGCCGACGGGCAGTGTGTGGAATCCGTGGTCATGAAGTACAAGCACGGCAACACCATCTGTATTTCCTCTCAGGTGGGCTGTCGGATGGGGTGTCGGTTCTGTGCCTCCACCATCGGCGGCAAGGTGCGGGATCTGGGCCCGGGAGAATTGCTGGGTCAGGTCATCGCCGCACAGGCTGACACCCGAGAACGCATATCCAACATTGTCATGATGGGTATCGGGGAACCGCTTGATAACTTTGACAATGTGGTCAAATTTCTGCGTCTAGTCACCTGTGCCGAAGGACTCAACATCGGGATGCGGCATATTTCCCTGTCCACCTGCGGGGTGGTGCCCAACATATTGGCCTTGGCGGAGCTGAATTTTCCCATTACACTGTCCATCTCCCTGCATGCCTCAGACGACGGGACCCGATCCTCCATCATGCCTGTCAACCGCTGTTGGGGAGTCGATCAGCTGCTCCGCGCCTGCAAGGCCTACTACGACAAGACCGGGCGGCGGATTTCTTTTGAGTACACGCTGATCGCCGGGAAAAATGACGCCCCCGCCGATGCTGTCCGCCTGGCTGATCTGCTCAACCGCCACCTGCGCTCCCGCAACTCCACCATGCCCATCCATGTGAACCTCATCCCCGTCAACGAGGTGGCCGAAACCGGATTCGAACGGGCCTCTGATGCCAGCATAGCCGCCTTCGCCCGCACCCTGGAGTCCCACGGCATCCGGGCCACCGTTCGCCGCCGTCTCGGCTCCGATATCAACGCCTCCTGCGGTCAGCTGCGTAGAAGTGAAGGAACAGGTGAACAGGGCAGCGGGAGAACAGATGAGCAGAGGAACATGAAACAGGGAAAGTAGGGCAGCACCGGACTATTCCTGACAAAGGAGGCGGCGCTCTTTCGCGTTCTCTCTCTGTTGCGTGTGCATATTTTTTCCTGTCCCTGCATACTTTCCCTCAGAAGAAGGGAGGGACAGGCATGATCTACCTGGTAGGTGCACCCAATACAGGAAAATCCACCCTGTTCGGGGCGTTATGCGGTCGGTATGCCCGGGCGGGAAACCGTGAGGGTGTCACAGTACAAGCTGAGACAGTCAGGGCCCGGTTGATCCGTGCGCCTGGCCGTCCCATGGTTTGGCTGACCGACCTGCCCGGCATACGGGTGGTACCGCCCAAAGCCCCGGACGAGACAGTCAGCGTCAGGGCATTGGCGGCCGCACAGGCCGGGTCGGTGGCGGTCTTTGTGGCGGATGCCGGGCGGTTGGCGGCGGGGTTGAATCTGTTTCTGTCCCTGACAGCCTACCTGCGTTCCGTCCGTCCTGATGGCGGGGTCGGATTGCGGTTTGTCCTGGCGGTCAATGGCTGTGATAAGCTCCGGAGAGCGGAGGAAACGATAAATCAGAGAGATGAGAAAGCGATTCACAGACAGGCCCGTGCGCTCCCGTCGTCAGACATGGCGGTGCCTTCCGAGACAGATAGCCTTGTGGATGTCCGGGAGCTCTCGGCATTGCTGGGTATGCCGGCCGCGGGGGTGTCGGCTGTGAAGCATAAAGGACTGGCCGAATTGTCCGTTCTGCTGGCAGACATGGATTCGGCCCGGCCAATAGCTCGACTGTCTGCCCCCGCGGAGCCATTCGCCGTGGAGGGCGGCCGGGGGAGGAAACCGTACACAGTTCCTTCGGTGCCTGCCGGTGGCTGGAGACACTCACCCTCCCTGACCGGGGAGGAGATGGCCGGCCGGGTGCTTCTGGGACAGGTACCGCCGCCATCCGGCCGTCGCATGGCGCTGGACCGCCTTTTAACCCGGGGACCGGTGGGGGTAGCGGTGTTATGCCTTGTCTTTGCCGGGTTGATGACCTTTGTCTTCGGGCCGCCCGGACTTGCGTTGGACGCTCTCCTTAGCCGGGGTCAGACCCTTTTGATGCGAGGACTTGACCGTCTGCCGACGGGCACACCGGCATGGGTTTCCTCCCTGCTGACCGAAGGGATCGGCGGCGGAGTAGGGGCGGTGCTCTCCTTTCTACCCCGGCTGTTCCTTTTATGGCTGGGGTTGGGAATACTGGAGGAAACCGGATACCTGCCCCGGGCGGCCCGCTTGGCTGACCCCTTCATGCGTCGTCTGGGACTGTGCGGCGAGGCGCTGATCCCTTTGCTGTTGGGTTTTGGATGTACTGTCCCGGCGGTATTGACCACAAGGACGGTGGCTGATGGCAGGGTGCGGGAGAAAACACTGGGACTATGCTGCCTTGTGACCTGCTCAGCCCGTATGCCGCTGTTTTCCCTTTTGTCACAAGCCTTTTTTTCGTCTTACCGATGCGGTTCGCTTCTCTTTTGCGGCGGAATGTACCTGTGCTCGGCCTTGGTCGTTCTGTTGACTGCCTGCCTGACCCGGCTGTTGTCCCGTTTCCGGCAGCGGAGACCTGCGAATCCGTCCGCAGACAGGTCTGCGAATCCGTCCGCAGATAGGTCCGTGAACCTGCACGCAACAGGCGGAGCGGGCGCGAGGACAGCGGCACCCGGGCAAGAAGAGCAGACAGACACAGACGAGCGTCCTCTGCCTGACATCAAGCTTCCCTCCCCACGGGCGGTTCTGCAGGCATGCGGAAGGCACCTCCTTGACTTCCTCGGACGTGTCGGTGGCGTGATTTTCCTGACCTCCCTTCTGGCGTGGCTTCTGCTCCACACCACCCTCCGCCTGCATTGGACTGACTGCCCCGGAGCGGATAGCCTGCTCCTGTCCTTGGGCGGCCTACTGGCCCCCCTGCTGGCGCCCGTAGGGTTGGATCATCCGGCGGTAGCGGCCTCCCTGCTGGCCGGCATCGGAGCCAAGGAATCGATCGTGGCCGTGCTGGCTGTCTGTTTGTCCGGGGCATGCCTCCCCGGTGGGTCCCCCTCCGGTGGCAGCGGCCTGTCGCAGGCTCTGGCGGCATCCGGATGGCTGACGCCGCGGAGTGCCCTCTCCCTGGGCTTGTTTGCGGCCTTTTACATACCCTGCACCGCCGCATTGGGAAGCTTGACTTGCGAATGGCCCGGATGTAAAACCTGCCATATGGCCTGTCACTCTGCCACGGGCCGGACAGCGGAACAGAATAGGCCCCGAAGCCGCAGATGCGTATGCGGACACAAGGACGGCCCACCGCTGTGCCGCGAGCCATGGCGGTACGGGCGCCTTGCGGCGGCCTTGCTGCGTGGACTGGGTGTGGCGTACCTGGCTGGCATGGGGAGTTTGTCACATGCTGCCATAAGCAAGGCAACACGCGGTAGATGAGTTGTCACCCGCCTGGTTACAGTTCAGCCTCCCTCTATAGTACGCCCCCTTTTCCACTGTAGAGTGGGGCGAGGGGCCCCGCGACTGCGTTTAGGTTATGTTGGGTGCCATGAGAACGCCGGTATTCCGGAAAAGTCATTACAATATATAAATGTATTGAAAGTTCTTTGGGGGTCTGGGCTCCTCCGTTCCCCGGCTGAACTGTAACCCCGCCTGGCTGTGTAATGAAAAATAATGAAAAAAGTTTGCCATATGCCTTGCATTTTCAAGCAGGATGTTGTATAATGTGGTTGCTCTAGTATGAAGCCTGCATGCGGTTCCCAGAGGCACATACATGAAAGGAATCTGAATCATGAAAAAAAAGAATGGAGCCATCATCGGCTACGGCGGAATGGGAAGCTGGCACGGGGAGTACCTGAAGCGGAGCGATGCGGTTAACCTGATGGGTGTATACGATATCAAGCCGGAGCGTTGTGAGGCTGCCGAGAAGAACGGTATCCACACTTACTCCTCTCTTAAGGCTGTGCTTGGCGATCCCGCAGTGGATTTTGTGACTTTGGCTGTACCCAATGACCTGCACAAGCCTATGGCGATTGAGGCGATGAAGGCGGGCAAGCATGTCATCAGTGAAAAACCGGTCACCCTGTCCTCGGCCGACCTGCAGGACATGATTGAGGCGTCCCATACATATCATCGTGTCTTTACCGTCCACCAGAACCGCCGCTGGGACGGCGAATTCCTGGTTATGCGGGATATATACCGCAGCGGAGCTCTGGGGCAGGTCTACCATATCGAATCTCGCTGTCATGGCTCCCGGGGCATTCCCGGCGATTGGCGTCAGGAGCCGGAGCATGGCGGCGGCATGATCCTGGACTGGGGCATTCACCTCATTGATCAGATTATGGGCATTGTCAACGACCGCACCCTGCGCCGCATCTGGTGCAAATGCGATCATATCACCAATGAGCTGGTGGACGACGGCTTCAAGCTGGAGATGTACTTTGACGGCGATTTGACCGCCCATGTAGAAGTGGGTACCTCCAATTTCATCAGCATGCCCCGATTTTACATGACCGGCGCCAATGGGTCAGCGATCATTCCCGACTGGACACTGCCTGCCCGGGTGGTATGGTGCTGCAACTACAACGAAAAGGATGTGATTCCTGTCAAAACAGCCGCCGGCATTACCAAGACCATGGCGCCTCGGGATGAGACATCCATCGCCACCAAGGAGATTCCCCAGCCCGCTGCTGATGTGCATGACTTTTATCGCAACTTTGTCAAGGCCATCGACGGGGAAGAGGAGCAGATCGTCACCCATCACCAGATGATGGTGGACATGAAGATCATGGAGGCCGCCTTCCAGTCTGACCGCACCGGACTGCCGGTGGATGTGGAGCTCAAATTCTGATGATAATAGGGGCGGCTCATGAATATAAACCAGCCATTTTACCAAATTTTTGCAATGTCTGAAAGGAGTGGCCATACATATGAACATCAAACGCCCCCTGTCCGCCCTGCTGGCCACTGTGCTGCTGGCTACCGCCGGCGCATCTGTCGCGTCCTGTACATCCCCCACCCCGGATCCCGCCGGTGAGACCGCGACAGCCACTCAGCCTTCGGGTACGGAGAGCGATACCCTCTCGACTGAAAGCCCGGACACCGACCCGGCCGCGGAGACGGAATCCGGGACGGAGCCTGAAACCGAAGAGGAGACCTTTGAGATCACCTTCCCCACAGAGGAGCCGCAAGATGTCACCGGGGACGGCAGCCTGTATACCCCTGTGTCCGGTGTCATCGCCCTGAAGACCGGGGCAGACTACGCATTCTGCGACCTGACCATGACCCGGGAGGCCGTCCCGGCCCGGACGGTGGAGCAGTCGGTTTATGCCGATGCTGCAGCCCTGGCGACGCTGTTTGGCCTGACCTGCACCGAGAACACCGACACACGCCTGACCATGCAGGGAGAGGGACTGAGCCTGACCTTCACGCTGCGGAGCAACCGCATGACGGCGGGTGAAAACGAGTATGCCTTCCCCACGGTCATCCGTGAAAACGGACAGCTGCTGATCTGCGCCGACCGCCTGGCCGGCATGCTGGGGTACACCGCTGTCATCCGGGACGGAACCCTGTACCTTGCCGCGGACGGCACACTCATCACAGAGGAGAAAATGAACGCCATGGAAGATTGGTACGAGCTTTACGAAAAGACTGTCTTTGACCACAGCGATGTGGAATGCGACATGACCGGAGTGGGAAAGTATGACAGTGTGGATCCTTCTGAACGGCTGGTGGGCATGGCCTATAGTACCTGGCATTGGAAGAACCGCGGGTGGGGCGATGGATACACCTGGGATCTTCCCCTGATAGGCCCATACGAATCACTTGATGCTGATGTCGTGTATCAGCATGGAATCTGGCTACGTGATGCGGGTGTGGATTTTGTCTTTGTCGACTGGTCCAACAACACCTGCTATGATCCCGCTACCATGGATCGCATCGATTTTCGCACCATCGAGCAGGGGACGGATCTGCTCTTTGAGGTGTGGTCAAAGATTCCAGACGCACCCAAGATCTGCATCTTTGTCGGGCCCGGACACTCCGGGCAGGAGAATGTGGATAACGGAAACCACCAGAAGAAGGTGGATCAGGTCTATCGGGACTATGTAGAAAAGTATCCTGATATGTATTTTTGCTATGACGGAAAGCCACTGCTTATTTGCTACGGAGCCACACCCACACAGTACGGTGTTCGCCCGGCGTGGACAGATGACCGCTTCACGGTCCGTTGGATGACGGGCTACGTGGGGCAGCAGGACAGCCTGTTCAGCCCGGCCACCATGGCCTCAAGAACATACTGGAGCTGGGAAGAACGGGGTACACAGACCTACTGCATTAAGGGGCGTGAGGTGGAAGCTGTCACAGTCACAGCCGCTTCCCGCCAGCAGGGGGAAAAGGAGGGCGATCCCGGCTGGATTCCCGCCTACGGACGGCAGAACGGTCTGACACTCAAAAAGCAGTTCCAGCGGGCCATTGAGCTGGGTTCCCGCTTTGTCATAGTTGTGTCATGGAATGAGTGGGTGTTGGGTGAACAGAACTCCCCCGAGTTCTCCAAGGACATAGAACCATCTCAGCTGTACGGTACCTTCTACCTTGATCTGCTCACCGAGCTGATCAAAAAGTACAAGGGTCAGCTGTAACAGTTCCGGTGAAGCGAGTCGGAACACAGTCGCATCCATCACAAAGGGGCTGTTGCATCAAGCAACAGCCCTTTACCATGAGCGGTCGGGAGCCGCCCGTATGGAAATCCCGCAAGGCCGTGTACACAGACATTTTGAACCCTGAAAGACCAGGGCGGCGACCTATCCAATGCTTTACTGCTCCCAGCGTCCGTCCACACACCGGGACAAGTCAACCGGATGGAGGGACGGGAGGTCTGCAAACCACACTGTGAGTCGGTCTCCTTTAATCAGATGTGGGTCACAACACCTGTATATCACGCACCCCGCAGGATGTGTCATAGAAAACGTCAGCCGGTCTCTGCCATCCGGCAAGCGACGGTGACGCCGCGCGGCTCGCTTGCCCAAGGCAAGGCCTCAGGCTTTGCCTCAGGCTTTGCCTGTGGCATTGCCGTCGGTGGAACCATTGGTCTTTTTGCCGGTGGCGTTGCTGCCACCATCCGGCATGTTGACATCATAGTCAGCCTCGTCGGAGAGCATGTCGTCAAAATAATCGGCCACATCGTCGAACTCGTCATCATCGTCCACTGTCACCAGAATGTCCTCACCGTTTTCATCCTTGTCAGCCTTGAGAATGACATACTCACAATAGTCGGCGTCCTCCGGCTGATCCTCTGTGGGGATCATGGCGTAGTACATTACACCCTTGATCTCCGCCTGACCAATCACCTCAAACTCAAGCTCATTGCCTTCCTCGTCAGTCAGAGTATAGTATTCGCCCTCAAGCTCTTTTTCATCCATGATCGGAAATTCCTTTCATCCAGTACAGGGGTCTCCCCGTTTATTCATATTATACACTATTCCGCCCGGTTTGTCAACGGGTTTTTTATATTTTACATGCAGGCGCGGGAGGAGAGTGAATTCCCAAAGTAAATTCCACTGTGGAATTTACTTTGGGAATTCACTAAAACGAAATTGACGGAATCTTTTTTGAAAAAACCCTTGCAAAAAGAGAAAATATTTGGTATAATGATTCCGAATAAGCAGGTTGAATGGATTTGACTGACCAAAGGGGCAGCGCGTCACCCAGATAATCGAGGGCGGCGACGGGCTTGTTTGAAAAATGGCCACCGATTGTATTATTTCAACAAGATAGTAATAG
>CAZQAI010000067.1:0-8172 GCA_964591305.1 uncultured Clostridium sp. | reverse complement strand
AAGCACCTGCTTTTCTGGGACCTCTGATGAAACCCGAGTCAGGCGGACACTGTGCCGCCCGGATGCGTGCGGGGATCGATCCAGAGGTCCCTTCAAACCGTGAAGCCGTTGACCGTCATATGGGCCACGAAGACCCCTTCGTCGTCGGTGACGGCCACCTGGTAGAGGCAGGTCCTCCTCCCGGCGCGCAGGCAGGAGGCCTCGGCGGTGAGGACCTTTCCCTTCGCCGGGGCCAGAAAGGTCATGGAGATGTGCTGGGAGACGCTGACCGTTTCGCTGAAGCCGTTGGCGGCGACGGCGAAGGCAAAGTCCGCCAGAGTGAAGAGCGCCCCGCCCATGGGGACGTTGTTGGAGTTCATGTGGCCGTCCCGCAGCCTGAGGGTGCAGACCGCCCGGCCCGGCTCCGCCCTCTCGATCCTCACGCCGGTGGTGTCGGCGGCAAAGCGGTCGGCGGAAAACCGTTCCCTGATCTCGTCAAGCGTCGGCATATGCCCCTCTCCCCTGTTCATTCCGCCGGCGAACTGGCGCCGGTAGCGTAATCGATCTCGACCCCGGGCTGTACATTGTAGGCAAACACATGGAAGCAGACTCCCCGGCCGCTGTCCTCCACGCTCCAGCCCTCCATCTCCACGCCACGGCAGAGCAGATCGTCGCCATCGAACACCGGCCTTACCCGGTAGAGCACATGGTTCCCCGTGTCCTCCGCGTAGTCCGCCGTCAGGTCCTCAAAGTCCAGCATCCCCTGAATATTCAAATAGCGGGTGCCGGTGATGAGGTTGCGCTCGTTGGCGTTCTCCCCCGTTAACTGGTAGCCGATGAGATGGCAGCGGTTGTAGAGGTACTTCCCGTCCACAAAGTCGTACTTCTGAAGCTGCCAGCCGGTGGGCCGGACCGACCCGATCTCCCCTCGGGGCTCCGTCGGCATGAGCTCCAGGCACACGTTGGCGTACGCCGTTCCGCATCGGCCCAGAGCATCCAGAGGCGCATAGGTCTCAAAGGCCACAGTAGACTGTTTTTCAGTATCTGTAAAGTCAGGCACGTTGTCATTCAGTTCTACCCACGGCTCCCCGGCGTAGGCAGGGACGTCCTCCGCCGCGCCGATGTCGGCGTACTGCGCGCCGGTATCGGTCAGGCGCTCCAGGAGCGCGTCCCCGGCCCCGCCGCGCCACAGCGCCAGCGATCCCGCGCAAAGGAGCAGCACCGCCGCAGCCCGGACGATCCGGGAGCGCCGCCGTTTTTTCCGCACCGGCGTCTTCCGCCGGACTGTTTTTGCTTTCGTGTCCCCCTCACCCGCTTCCGTGTCGCTTCCCGGCAGAGCCGGGGAAAATGGGCCGAAGTCAAAGGGCAATAGCCGCCATATGATTATTATAGCACAAAGGTTCTCTTTTGTCAAGCCGTCCGTGCGCGGGCGGGCGCGGCAAAAAATGTTTACAAAGCGCTCTCTGTTTATTCATGGTCTGTTCACAATATGTTCACAGTTTTCCGGCCCCTTATGGTATAATGTACAAAAGGCAGGGAGTTTGTCCCCCCTGGATGCAACAAAATGCAGCATAGAAGGGATGCGCTTCATGAATATTATGTTTTTACTGACCCCCAAGGCCCAGTGCGCGTATGTCCGGGAGGAGGACACCATCCGGCAGGCGCTGGAACGGATGGACGCCTCCGGCTTCTCTGCCCTCCCCATTCTGGGTAAGGACGGGACTTACCTTGGCACGCTGACCGAGGGGGATCTTCTCTGGGCTGTCAAGAACCTGTATTTTCTGGATATGCGGGAGGCCGAGGGCCACAGCGTCATGGAGATCGAGCGGCGCAGGGAGAGAAGTCTGGCTACCGTGACCACCCCCATGGAGGATCTGCTGGCCATGGCTGCGGAGCAGAATTTTGTCCCCGTGGTGGACGACAGAAACACCTTCATCGGCATCGTCACCCGCAAGGCCATCATCCAGCAGTGCATCGCCATATGGGAGGAACGGAGCGAGGATCGGACCCCTCCCCGCGCTGCGGTCAGGGCCGGCGAGGTCCGCTGCGCGGCGGCGCAGAGCGCGCTTTGACGGGCGTTCGGCCCCGCCCTGCCGGCGGGGAAATACGGCGCGGCCCGACGGGGGACCGTCAGGCCGCTTTCTTTTGCCCTTTCGCCCCCAGAAGGGCGCTGGCCCCGCTGTAAATGAGAAAAAGGCCGAAGGGCTTCCGCAGAACGGACACGTCTGCGGCGGTGGCAAGCAGGGACCCGATCAGGGCGAAGGCCGCCGCCGGGAGGGCCGTCCGCCGCCAGATCTCCCTGTCCACAAAGCCGTTTTTCCGATGGAAGAACAGGGCTACGCCGGCGGTGGGAAGGAAGAACAGCAGATTCACAGCCTGAGCCAGCCGGTGGTCCACCCCCAGAAAGAGGGTCATGCACACCAGCAGGATGGTACCGCCTCCCACGCCCCAGCTCGAGAGCACCCCGGAGGCCAGAGCGAACAGGAAGGGCGCGGCATACCCGCTCACAGCAGATACCTCACGCCGGCGTAGATCAGGAAAAGGCCGAAGAGGACCTTCAGGAGGGCGGCAGGCACTTTCCCGAAGGTCAGGCCACCGGCGACGCCGCCGACCGCGCCTCCGGCCAGACAGGGCCATATATCCCCCAGGGCCGGGCGCACCCGGAGCAGGTACACCGCCGCCGAGACGCAGCAGGCCGGGAAGATGGCCGCCACGCAGGTAGCGAAGGCGTTCTTCGCGTCCAGCTTCCGCCATTTCGTGAGCAGCGGGAGCAGCACCATACCGCCTCCGCCGCCGAATACGCCGTTCACCATGCCTCCGGCAGCCCCGGAGACCCGGTCCTTCCACCTGTCCGTCACGCCGCTCTCCCCTCCCCCGGCCTATGTACCCGGCGGCCTCCGGGGCCGTGGGAGCTCCCGCGGCCCCGGAGCGCTTCTACTGCAGGAGCTTGAAGCTCTGTCAGTCGGTACACGGGTCCATGGTGGGGTTCTGCTCGTGGGTACCCACCTGGATGGCCTCCAGACCGCAGTACTGGTCGTTCCTGCAGTGGTGGGCGCAGGCGGTAACGGTGCAGTGGATGGAGCGGTTGGGCGTACACTCGCAGCCGTTGTTGGTACACTCGGACATATCGGTCCCTCCTTGCGTTTCACTTTGGGCGCTTGCCCGATGGGTATTGTGCGCAGAGGAGGGGAAAAATATGCTCAGGGGACCGTCTGAAAATGACCGGACAGGCCATGCGGACCGATGGCAGAGCGCCGCGCCGGGCTCTCCTAAAGCGCCTCGACCATGCTCCGCACGTATTCTCCGACGTGTTTCGGGGCGGTTTTCCCGTATTTTTCGATAAGCCTGACGATCGCGGAGCCGACGATCGCGCCGTCGGAGATCTCCGCCATCCTTCTCGCCTGCGCCGGCGTGGAGATGCCGAAGCCGATGGCGCAGGGCGTGTCCGTGTTCCGGCGGACCACCTCGATCATGGAAGGCAGATCTGTTTTGATCTCGCTGCGGACGCCGGTCACGCCGAGGCTGGAGACGATATAAAGGAAGCCTTCCGCCTCCTTCGCGATCATGGCGATCCTGTTTTCCGACGTGGGAGCGATCATGGAGATCAGGTCCACGCCGTACCTGCGGCACAGGGGCAGGAATTCCTCCTTTTCCTCAAAGGGCAGATCGGGCAGTATCAGTCCGTCCATGCCGATGTCCCGGCAGGTGGAGATAAAGCGCTCCGCCCCGTAGGAGAATACCACGTTGGCGTAGGTCATGAACACCATGGGAACCGTCACATCCCGGCGAAGATCCCGGACAAGGTCAAAGATCTTGTCTGTGGTGACGCCTCCCTGCAGGGCACGCAGATTGGCCCCCTGGATGACCGGCCCTTCCGCCGTCGGATCGGAGAAGGGAATGCCCAGCTCGATCAGGTCAGCCCCATTCGCGGCGGCCGCGCGGACAGCCGAAGCGGTGGTGTCCAGGTCCGGATCCCCGCAGGTGATGAAGGCAATGAAGGCCTTGCCGTTCTCAAATGCTTTTGCAATCTTACTCATGAATATCCTCCCCTCTGTACCGGGCAATGGCGGCGCAGTCCTTGTCGCCCCGACCGGATATCGTGATCACCATGATCTGCTCCCTGCTCATGGTGGGGGCCAGCTTGATGGCGTGAGCCACGGCGTGAGCCGACTCAATGGCGGGTATAATGCCCTCGGTTCTGGCCAGATACTCAAATGCGCAGACCGCCTCCTCATCGGTGACGGGCACATAGTCCGCCCGGCCGATGTCGTGCAGGTACGCATGCTCCGGACCCACGCCGGGATAGTCAAGGCCGGCGGAAATGGAGTACACAGGGGCAATCTGGCCGTACTGATCCTGACAGAAATACGATTTCATGCCATGGAAAATGCCCACCCTGCCGGTGTTGACGGTGGCGGCTGTTTCAAAGGTGTCGATGCCACGTCCTGCCGCCTCACAGCCGATCAGCCTGACGCTCTTATCCTCAATGAAATGATAGAAGCTTCCTATGGCATTGGAGCCGCCGCCCACACAGGCCAGGACAGCATCCGGCAGTCTGCCTTCCGTCTCCAGCAGCTGTGTCTTGATCTCCTTTGATATGACGGCCTGAAAATCCCGGACGATGGTGGGAAAGGGGTGCGGCCCCATGACAGAGCCCAGGCAGTAATGGGTGTCGTCAATGCGACTCGTCCACTCCCGCATGGCCTCGGATACGGCATCCTTGAGCGTAGCAGTGCCTGTTCTGACCGGGACGACCTCAGCCCCCAAAAGGCGCATGCGGTAGACATTGAGGGCCTGACGCACGGTATCCTCCTCGCCCATAAAGACCACACATTCCATCCCCATGAGGGCTGCGGCAGTGGCAGTAGCCACCCCATGCTGGCCGGCTCCGGTCTCGGCGATGAGCCTTGTTTTCCCCATCTTCTTTGCCAGCAGGGCCTGACCCAACACATTGTTGATCTTGTGTGCGCCGGTATGATTGAGATCCTCCCGCTTGAGGTAGATCTTCGCCCCGCCCAGATCCTCTGTCATCTTTTTGGCAAAATACAGCCGTGAGGGTCTGCCTGCATACTCATTGAGCAGTCCGGTCAGCTCCTGATTGAATTCCGGGTCTTGTTTATAATGGTTATAGGCTTGCTCCAGCTCGATCACGGCATTCATCAGTGTCTCGGGAATATACTGCCCACCGTGTATGCCGAAGCGTCCGTTCGGATTGGTCATACGCTCTCTTCCTTTCTGACGGCGGCTACAAAAGCCGCCATTTTCATGATATCCTTTACTCCGTCCGTTTCAATACCGGAGCTGACGTCCACCGCATACGGTCTCATGAGTCTGACCGCCTCCCCCACATTGACGGGGTTAAGCCCACCGGCCAGGAAGTACGGCCTCCGCACACACTGTACCAGGCTCCAGTCAAACACGGTTCCCGTGCCACCGCTCCCCGAATCCAGCAGGACATAATCGGCAGGGCACTGCTCCGCCCCGGCCACATCCTCCTTGGTATGGACACGGAAAGCCTTGATGACGGGTTTGTCAGTCAACATCCGCAGCTGTGCGATGTAGGCCTCGCTCTCCCCGCCGTGCAGCTGGGCCACATCTATGGTCCCGCTGCGCAAAAAGGCTGCCACAGCCTCCGGCGTCTCCCTGACAAACACGCCCACCGCCTTGATGTCGGGTCGGAGCCGTCCCCTCAGTTCGGCCGCCCTCTCGGGTGTCACATACCGCCGGCTGCCGGGAGCCAGGACAAAGCCTACATAGTCCGGCCTTAGTTCATTGGCGGCCTCTATGTCCCGTGTGCACATAAGACCGCACAGCTTGATCCTGGTCATAGGCTGCCCCTCAATTCATTCAGCTTGGCTTTCTTGTCCGGTGCCTTCATCAAGGCCTCTCCCACCAGCACCGCATCGGCTCCGATCTCCCGGAGTTTCTCCACATCTTCGGCACAGCGCACGCCGCTCTCTGATACAAACAGCACATCCCCCGGGATCAGGGCCCGCAGGCGGCGGCTGTTGTCGGTATCCACCGAAAAATCCTTCAGGTTGCGGTTGTTGACACCGATGATCCTGGCTCCTGCGCGCAGGGCTGTCTCCACTTCCCTCTCATCATGAGCCTCCACCAGGGCGGAAAGGCCCAATTCGTCGCATATGTCCATATACTCCCTGATCTGTTCCTCCTGCAGTAGGGAACAGATCAGCAGAACAGCCGCCGCACCCAGCCATCCGGCCTCATAGATCATGTACTCGTCCACCGTAAAGTCCTTGCGCAGGCAAGGAACCGACACAGCATCCGCGATCTCCCTGAGGTACTCATCCCGTCCGAGGAACCATTTTGGCTCGGTCAGCACCGAGATGCAGTCAGCCCCCGCCGCCTCATAGGCCTTCGCTATATCAAGATATGGGAAATCGGGAGAGATCAGCCCCTTGGAGGGCGACGCCTTCTTGCACTCGCATATGAACGACACACCCGGCCCTCGCAGGGCATGCTCAAAAGCAAATGTTCCCTTGGGGCATGACAGAGCCTGTCGCCGGACGGTCTCAAGCGGTACCCGCCCCTTGGCCTGCCGCACCCGCTCTCTTGCATGCTCGGCCAGCCGGTCGAGGATGGTCATGCCTCCACCTCGGGGCGGTTGCTGACCTCAATGAACCTGTTCAGTGTATCCAGCGCCTTACCGGAATCAATCAGTCCGGCGGCCAGTGCGATCCCCTCTTTCATGCTGTCGGCCTTGCCGCCGATATACAGGGCAGCTCCGGCGTTCATCAGGACGGCATGACGCCGGGGGCCCTGCTCTCCGCCGAGGATAGAGCGGGTGATCCGGGCATTGTCCTCCGGCGTGCCACCGACAAGCTCTTCCCTTTTGCATCTCTCAAAGCCGAATTCCTCGGGGGTGACAGTATAATTCTTCATCCAGCCGTCCCTGAACTCACAGACTGTGGTGGGGGCACTCATGGAGATCTCGTCCAGCTTATCCTGCCCGTAGACCACCATACCCCGTCTGACACCCAGATTGATCAGCACCTGCGCCAGGGGTTCCACCAGGTAGCCATCATATACCCCAAGCAGCTGCATCCTGGGGCTTCCCGGGTTGGTCAACGGCCCCAGGATATTGAACACTGTACGGAATCCGAGTTCCCGGCGAATCGCACCCACATATTTCATGGAAGCGTGATACTTCTGGGCAAAAAAGAAACACATGCCCACTTCATTCAGCAGCTCGATGCACCTGGCAGGGCTCTGCTGGATGTTGACACCCAGAGCCTCCAAGCAATCGGCCGTTCCGCACTGGGAGGAGGCGGCTCTGTTGCCGTGCTTAGCCACCTTGACTCCGCCCGCCGCCGCTACCAGAGCAGAGGTGGTGGAAATATTGAAGCTGTGGGCATTGTCGCCGCCGGTGCCGACAATCTCGAACAAATCCATATCGGCATTCACCTTGACGGCATGAGCACGCATGGCGGCGGCACAGCCTGCGATCTCGTCAGTGGTCTCAGCCCGGGCGCTCTTGGTGGAGAGAGCCGCCAGGAAAGCGGCATTCTGTGTCGGAGTGGTCTCCCCGCCCATAATTTCGTTCATGACGGCATATGCCTCATCGTAGGTCAGGTCCTGCTTGTTTACGATCTTGACAATTGCTTCCTTAATCATATTCTATATCCCCTTTACCGTTAAGAAATTCTTGAGCATGGTCCCCCCGTCGGGCGTCATGATGGATTCGGGATGAAACTGTACGCCGAAGATGGGGTAGCTTCTGTGCTGTACCGCCATCACCTCCCCATCGGCGGTGCGGGCTGTGATCTTCAGCGTCTGCGGCATGGTATCAGCGTCGGCCGCCAGGGAATGGTAGCGGGCCACCGGCGCCGTCCCGGGGCACCCCCTAAAGAGCGGGCAGTCGGGATCAAAGGTCACCGCTGACTGCTTGCCGTGCATCAGCCTTTTGGCATACGTCACCGTGGCGCCGAAGGCCGCACATATAGCCTGATGACCGAGGCAGACGCCCAGAACAGGTATGTCCCGGCCCAGCGTTCCGGCTACCTCCATGCACACCCCTGCATCCTCTGGCCGGCCGGGTCCGGGTGAGAGGATGATCCGACTGGGGTTGGAGGCCCTGATCTGCTCCACCGTCATCTCATCGTTGCGGATGACCCTGATGTCGGGGTCAAGCTCGCCGATGAGTTGGTACAGATTATACGAAAAGCTGTCGTA